>JAQCFD010000098.1 GCA_027618305.1 Pseudomonadota bacterium | reverse complement strand
GGGTGTTCCCCTCCGTCGTGCAGGCCAAGTTCCGAGCGCTGGCCGAGGGCGCGCAAATGGCCTCGGACCGGCTCTGGTCGTGACCCCGGCCCGGGTTTGAGCGCAATGGACAAGCGCGCAACGGACAAGCGGATCGCAGTTCTCTCGACCGGTGCCAACGGCAGCTGCATCGCCGCCGACCTGACATCGGCCGGCCTCGACGTGACCATGATCGACCACTGGCCCGCTCACGTGGACGCCATGCGGGCGAACGGCGTCACCATCGAGACCCGCGACGGCACAGCCACCACGCCGGTCAATGCGATCCACCTTTGCGACGTCGCCACGCTGACCGCGCCGTTCGACATCGTGCTGCTGACGTCGAAGGCCTATGATTCCCGCTGGCTGACCGAACTCATCCGCCCCCACCTCGCGGAAGACGGCCTGCTCGTGGCTGTCCAGAACTGCATGACCGCAGAGATGATCGCCGAAATGGTCGGGCCCGAACGCACGGTGGGCTGCGTGGTCGAACTGTCTTCGCAACTGTTCGAACCCGCCAGGATCAAGCGCAACACCGAAACCGCGCGCACCTGGTTCGGGGTCGGCGCATTCGATCCGGCGCATGAGGACCGCGTCCAGGAAGTTGCGGAATTGCTGGCCCATGCCGGTCGCGTGGACATCAGCGAGGACGTGATTTCGGCCAAGTGGATGAAGCTGATCACCAACACGATGTCGATGGGCATCAAGGCGATTTGCAACGCAACGAACGCCCAACTCTTCCAGGAGAATGGCCCCGACTACGCCGCCACAGCACGGGCAATCTGTCTGCGGTCCGGCGAAGAGGCGCTGGCGGCCGGGCAGTTCCTCGGTTATCGGCCGGTTCCCGTCTACGGCCTCAAGCCGGAAGACGTCGAGAACACCAACAACCTGCTCGAAACCCTGCTCGACAAGATCGTGGCCGATGTCGGGCCGACCGCGATCAACACCGTGCTGCAGGATCACATGAAGGGCCGCTACAGCGAAGTCGACATGATTAACGGGCTGGTCGCCGACGAATGCCGCGCCAATGGCCGCCGCTCGCCCGTGAACGATGCCATCGTCGAAATGACCCGGCGCATCCATGCGGGCGAACTTTCACCCGGCACCGAAAACCTTGAGCTACTGCACCGGGAAATGACCGGCTGACGCCGCGCGTGAGGGTCAGCCGCGCGCGTCCTCCAGGATCATCGCCGATGCCTTCTCGCCGATCATTATCGTCGGCGCATTGGTGTTGCCGGAGACAATCATCGGCATGATCGACGCGTCGACCACCCGCAACCCCTCGATCCCCTTCACACGCAGCCTGGAATCGACAACCGCCCTCTCGTCGGGACCCATGCGACAGGTGCCGACCGGGTGGAAGCTGGTCGCACCGTAGTGACGCAGGTAGTCGAGCATCTCGGCGTCGGTCACGATCTCCTCACCCGGAATATGCTCGGACTCGATGTAATCCGCGAGCGGACGCGCCGCCGTGATCCGGCGTGAGATCTGGCACCCCAGCGCCAGGGCTTCTCCATCGCGCACCGCGTGCAGAAAGTTCGGGCGGATCGCCGGCGCCTCATAGGGGTCCGCCGAGCGCGCCATGACGGTGCCGTGGCTCTCCGGTCGCAGGAGCCGGACGATCAGCGAAATGCCCGGAAACGGATGCAGCTTCTGGCCGATTTTTTCGGCGCTGAACAAGGTGATTCCGATCTGTATGTCGGGCGTGGCCAAGGCCGGGTCGGTCCGGAAGAAACCGGCCGCCACCGATGCCCCCATGGCGAGAAAACCCCGGCGGCGCAGCGCATAGTTCGCAAGCTCACGCGCACCGCGCAGCGGGTGCCGCACAGCATCGTTCAGCGTGATCGGCTGATTGCAACGGTAGACCAGCCGGATGTTGAAATGGTCCTGCAGATTGCTGCCGACATCCGGCATATCGGCCACGACGTCGACACCGATATCGCGCAGGTGCTGTGCGGGGCCGATCCCGGACAGTTGCAGGAGCTGCGGTGAATTGATCGCCCCGCCGGAAAGGATCACCTCACCGCGCGCATGGGCAACATGCGTCTCCCCTCCGCGTTCGTACTCCACGCCTGTCGCACGGCGGCCATCGAACAGCACCCGCGTCGCATGGGCTTCTGTCACGATCGACAGGTTCTTGCGCTTTTCTGCAGGACGGAGAAACGCCACCGCCGTGCTGGAGCGCAATCCCTTCCGCGAGGTCAGCTGCATGTAGCCGAAGCCCTCATGCTGCGGGCCGTTGAAATCGTCCGTACGCGGGAAACCGCAAGCGACCGCGGACTCGATGAAGGCATCACTCAACGGGTGTCGTGTGCGGGTGTCCGACACGCCCAGCGGCCCGCCCGCACCGTGATACTCGCTTTCACCGCGCTCCTGGTCTTCCGACTTGCGAAAGAATGGCAGCACGTCGTCAAAGCTCCAGCCCTCGTTGCCGAGCTGGCGCCAGCGATCATAATCCTCGCGTTGGCCGCGGATGTAAACGAGCCCGTTGATCGAGCTGGAGCCGCCGAGCACCTTTCCGCGCGGATTGGGAATGCGGCGGTCCGCCACCGCCTCGTCAGGTTCGTTCGTGTACAGCCAGTTCACCTTCGGATTGGTGAAGTGCTTGCCGTAACCCAGAGGGATATGAATCCACGGGCTTGTGTCGCGCCCCCCGGCCTCCAACAGAAGGACATTGAAGCGCCCAGACTCAGACAGCCGGTTCGCCAGCACGCAACCGGCACTTCCGGCGCCGACAATAATGTAATCAAAGGTCATGAGAATTTACGTCCGTTACCCGCCCGACAGCCCCGCCGGGTCGCACACAGCATATCACCTGCGCCCACGCCGTCGTCGAGCCGAGATGGGTTACATCTGCAAGGTCCTCGTGTTCATAATGCAACCGCAAATCCCATTCACGGAGACGATGATGGCCGCCACGATCGAACGCATTCGCCCGGAGTTTCTCTGGAACAAGCCCCACTTCACCAATCTGGTGACCAGCGAGGGCGGCAAGACCGTGCACCTGTCTGGCCTCGTCGCCGGCACCATCGAGGGCGAACTGGTCGGGCCCGGCGATCTCGGCGCGCAGATGGCCTACGTGTATGACACCATCCGGCGCTCGCTCGAACTCGTGGGCGCGACCCCGGCAGATATCGTCCGCCAGCGGGTGTTCATCGTCGACCTGAAGCCGAGCGACCGGCCGACGATCATGAAGGCGATGATGGATTTCTACGGCGACGACAAATCCGCCTCCAGCACCTGTGTCGGCGTGACGGCGCTGCTGCTCGAAGGCGCGCTGGTCGAGATCGACGTGACGGCGGTGGTCGACGGCTAGGCCATCAGGTCCGACAGCCGGTCTGCAATATCGTTCGCCTCACCCACGGCAAACGCCGCCGCGACGTAGCGGTCAGGCCGGACCAGCAAGATGCGGCCCGCATATTTGTCGAAGCGGTGCCATAACGGGCCGTCGTCGAGCCGAACTTCCGGCACATCGCCGGCCGGTTCGTCCTTCGTCAGCACCAGCTTATTGGCATCGAGCCGCGACCAGAGCGGATGGTCGAGCCCCGCCAGATCGTCCACACCCGAAGGCACAATCGCTAACAGTGCAAAGCCCGGCCCCAGGACATCATCAAGTTTGCGCGTCTCGCCGCGCCCATCGATCACATCCGGCTGGGGCAGCATCCGCCCCACGAGCGTGTCGCGGGCTTTGAGGTCGTCGGCGCACAGGAAGCCGTTTTCGAATCGCGGGACGGGTTTGAACTTCATGCCCACGAAATAGTCGCGCAGCGGCGGGATGATCCCGGCAAGCCTGAAGAACGCGATCTGGGCGTAGGTATGAAACCAGTTCCGCGGCACCATCACCCAGCCGATCTGGATCGCCATGCGGATCAGCGACCAGGCATGGTCGCGGCGCTCGGCCTCATAGGTGTCGAGTAGCGCCAAGCCAGCCCGGCCCTTCACAACGGCAGCCACTTTCCAGGCGAAGTTCGCCGCGTCGCGCTGACCACTGTTGAGCCCCTGCCCGGCATAGGGCGGCGTCAGATGGGCCGCGTCCCCCAGCAGAAACACCCGCCCGACCCGCCACCGGTCGGCGATCCGGGCGTGAAAGGTGTAGACGAGCTTGCGGATGATCTCGACGTCGCGGTTGCCGATATAGGGCGCCAGCAGCTCGCGGATCTTCGACTCCGCCAGCAGGTCGGCCTCGGACTCGTGCCGCTTCAGGAGAAACTCCCAGCGTCGCGTTCGGCCGGGACCCGGAATCGTGATCGCCGGCCGGCGATGGTCGCAATAGGCGATCGATGCCGGAGTCTCATCCGTATCGTTGACGCAGTCGATCACCAGCCATCGTTCGTTGAAGCTGGATCCGGCGAGTTCGATTCCCAACAGCTTGCGGACCATCGAACGCCCCCCGTCACACGCCGCCAGGAAGCCGGCGCGCACCGTGATCCGCTGCCCGTCCGGATCAAGGATGCCCGCGGTTACGCCCGCATCGTCCTGTTTGAGGCTTTCAAAACTGTGGCCGAAACGCGCGTCAACATTCGGATACCTGCTTAACCCTGCACGCAGTTCCGCCTCGAGCTCCGGCTGGCGGAACCCCGAGCGTCGGGGATGGCCATATTCGCGCGTGGTCGGCTGGATCCGTGCGAATTCCTTCTGCCCGGGCGAGTAGTAACGCGCACCATATCCGGTCAGGGTCGTAGCGGTGATTGGCCCGTCCAGCCCCAGCGTTTGCATGCTCCGCAATGTCTCGTCGTCGATCGACACGGCACGCGGCTCATCCACGGTGCCCATGTTGCGCTCGACCACCAGCGCGCGCACGCCATACATGCCCAGATAATTCGCGGTCGCCAGGCCGGCCGGGCCGGCCCCCACGATCAGGACATCCACCTCCTCCACATCGGACATTGTCGTCAGTCGGTCGTCACGGAAGCGGATCCGGCTCGCCGTTCTTGGTCGGCATCCGATACGCAACCATGGTATGGCAAACAGATGTGTAGAGGCCGAGAAGCCCGAGCAATTCATTGATCCCGACTTCACCGAACGCCGCCCGTGCGTCTTCCCACAGCCCGTCATCGACTCCCTGCCCGGCCATCATGTCGGCGCAGAATCGATAACAGATTTCTTCGTCGTCATTCTCGAAGCGGGGCGTATCGCCCGCGCGGATCGCCTCGACGACTGCGGGCGCGACACCCGCCTTCTCGGCCGCAGGGCCGTGGGACGTCCAGACATATTGCGCACGCCAGTGCTTGGCGACCACCAGGACGGCGATCTCGACCAGGCATTCGTCCAGCGAGACGCCGTGGCGCAGGAATTCCTCGACCGGTTCGATCCGGTCAGAGAAGCCGGGCGACGCAAGCCAGAACTGGTATGGCCCGGGCACATAGCCACGCTCTGCCAGGATACGGTCATAGACGGCGCGCGCGTCGGCAGTCAGATCGTCCGGATCGAAGGGCGGGAAACGGGTGCTCATTGCGGGTCAGTCCTCGTAGGTGTTCGACAATGTGCCGATGCCGTCGATGATGATGTCGATGGTCGCCCCCGGCTTCATGGGCAGCGCGCCCGGCCCGGTGCCGCAGGCGATCAGGTCCCCAGGCTCCAGGGTCATAGACCGGGACAGCATGGCGACGATCTCGGCGGGCTGCATGAACAGGTCCGCGACCGGATAATTCTGGCGCTCGCGGCCGTTGAGCTCCGCCCGGATCGCGCTGCCGGAGACATCCGCGTCGGTGACGACCGCCGGCCCGAACGCGCCGAACGTGTCGAAGCCCTTGGCGCGGGCCCACTGCGGAAAGGAGGGGTCGGCGTCGAGCAACTGCATCGCCGTCACGTCATTGACGCAGGTGTATCCGAAGATCGCGTCGGCCGCCGCTGCCTCATCGGCATTGCTGATGGCCTTGCCGATGACGATGCCCAGTTCGGCCTCATAGATCACCCGGCCGTCATAGCCAGCCGGCTTGCGAATGACGCCGCCGGGTGCCAGATAGGTCGTCGATGGCTTCAGGAAGAACAGCGGGTATTCCGGCTGATCGAGCCCCTGCTTCTCGGCGGCCGAACGTGAGTTGTTCCACAGCGCGATGAACTTCCCCGGCACGCAAGGCGTCAGCAGCGTCACCGCATCGAGGGTGACTGTCTCTCCCGTCATGGTCGCGCCGGCAAACATGTCGCCGTCATGAACCGCAACAGCATCCCCCGCGAGCGTACCGAATCCCGCCGCACCCTCCTTCTCAAACCGTACCCAATTGCTCACGTCTCGTTCTCCCCGTTTCCAACTTCAGAACTTGATAACCCGTTCGGGTGAGGTTTTCGAGTATCCGCGATTCTCCTTCGGCCTTGCCCGCCACGCAAACTTCGCTACCCTCGCCATCAACGAACGTATTTATGGGGAAGCGTGGCATGGCCGAACGGGTCGCGGCAGAACGGATTGTCGATTGTCTGATCGAGGCGGGGACCGAGCATTTCTTCGGCCTGCCCGGCGGCGCCACGATGGATATCTACCGCGCGCTCCACGACCGCCAGGACAAAATTCAGGCGATTGTTCCCCGCGACGAACAGACCGCGTCCTGCATGGCCGACATGTATGGCAAGCTGACGGGCAAACCGGGTGTCTTCGCCGGTCAGGGCGGATTCACAGGCTCAACGGGCATGTTCGGCGTGATCGAGGCGTTCCTCGCGTCGTCGCCGATGGTCGTGCTGACAGAATTGTCGGACCACAACGAGTTCGTCATGCACGGCCCCATCCAGTCGGGCGCCGGGCACTATGGCTCGTTCGATCTGGCGGGCATGTTCAAATCGACGACCAAATACACCGCCGTCGCCCACACCGCGCGCGAGGCGGTGATGAGCGTGCAGCTCGCCTACAAACACGCAATCACCGGCCGACCCGGCCCCACGGCCTGCCTGTTCCGCGCCAACACCCTGCGCGACCCCGTGGCCGATAACGGCCTGCCGGAGATCCACGACACCAACCGCCTACTGAACGTCAGCAAGTCCGTGCCACCCGCCGCCGCCATCGACGCGGCGCTGGCGGTACTTGCAGCGGCGAAGGTCCCTGTGATCGTCGCAGGCAACGGCGTGCGGATTTCAAAAGCATTCGACGCGCTGGAAACAATGGCCGAAACACTCGGCGCCCCCGTCGTCACGACCGTCCTCGGCAAAGGCGCCATCGCCGAGACCCACGACATGGCGGCCGGCCCCATGGGCTACACCGGCCTGCCGTTGGCCAACGAGATCGTCGGGATGGCGGATACGATCCTGGTCGTCGGCAGCCGGCTGAAACCCCAGGACACCTGCTTCGAACACCCGCAGATGTTCGACCCGAACCGCCAGCGGATCGTCCAGATCGATATCGAGCCACGCAACGCGTCCTGGACTATCCCCGCCGAGGTGGCGCTCGCGGGCGACGCCAACGAGACGCTCCAGCTTCTTCTCACCGGGCTTGCAAACCGGCTCGACGGGGATGCGGTCGCCGCCCGCCGCAAGGCATTGATCTCCCTGAAGGCGGCGCGGAAATTCTTCGCCGATCCGATGCTGACTTCCACCAATGTCCCAATCGCACCGCAACGTCTGGTCGCCGAGATTCATGGAGCGGCCCCGGCCGAGGCGATCATCTGCACCGACGCTGGCAGCAACCGCCATTGGATGAACCATTTTTTTCAGACCCGGCGTCCCAACAGTTATTTCGGCTCCGGCGGCCTGGGCGGGGTGAGTTGGTCTCTGCCCGCCACCCTGTGCGCCAAGATTCTCGATCCCGCGCGCCCGGCCATCGGCATCTGCAGTGACGGCGGCTTCGCCATGCAGATGCATGTGCTTCTGACGGCGGCTCAGTACGGGGCCAACCCGGTCTATGTGGTGATGAACAATTCGCGCCTCGGCATGACCGCCGAGGGCATGGGCAACCAGTCCCACGGTAACGATTTTCCCGACACCGATTACGCCGCCATCGCGCGTGCCTGCGGCGCCTGGGCCGAGCGCATCGAGAAACCCGACGACATCGGCGCCGCCATCCATGCGGGCCTAGCCCAGAACAAACCGGCGGTCATCGACGTGGTGATCGATAAATCAGAGAGCATGCGCCAGGCGATCTATTCCCCCCTCGCGATCGAGGCCGCGCGCGGTGTTCGGCCCGAATAACGGCTTTCCGGCTCGCTCACATTGTGAGCCATGGACAAGCCGGGCTTGTCGGTTTCGGAATCTGCGCTAACATTGCGCCACAGGGTCGCTGAAACGAACGAGGCATAACATGTCGAACGCAGAAGTTGTCATCCCCGAAGAGTTCGCCGATGAAGAAATTCCCATTCTCGATTTCGGCCCCTATCTGGCCGGCGAAGACGGTGCGCTGGAAGCACTCGCCATCGAACTGCGCCACGCCCAGGAGGATGTCGGATTTTACTTCGCCATCAATCACAACGTCCCGCCCGCGCTGATCCGGCAGTCGCACAAAAATCTCGTGCGGTTCTTCGACCTGCCGGATGCGGAAAAACGCAAGCACGAGAACTACATCCCGCCGGGCTCGACCATCTATGTCTCGTCCACGGTGAATGAGAATACCAAGCCGGACCTGAACGAGAACCTACGCATGGTGCGCGAGCGCCCGGCCGACCATCCCGCAATCAAGGCGGGGCTTCCCTTCCACGGCCCGAACCACTGGCCCGACGAGAAGCTGCTGCCCGGCTGGAAGGCCGAGATGCTGGAATATTACGACGCCATGGAGACGCTGGGTTACGCGCTGCTGCCGCTCTACGCGCGCGCGCTCGATCTGCCGGCGGATTATTTCGACGGCATGTTCGACGACCCGCTCTGGACGACCCGCAATCAGCATTATCCGGCGGTCGATGCCGAGGAAAACCAGTTCGGGATCGCGCCCCATCGCGACCATGGCTTCATCACCCTGTTGCCGGTGACCCAGACACCCGGGCTGCAAATCAAGACTCAATCGGGACGCTGGCTGCCGGCCAACACGATCGAGGGTGCGATCATCGTCAATACCGGCGAGTTCCTGAACCGCTGGACCAATGGTCGCTTCATGGCGACACCCCACCGCGTGATTCCCCCGAAGGTGGACCGCTATTCGCTGGCGTTCTTCTTCAGCCCGTCTTGGGATACGGTGGCCGAGCCGATGCCGACCTGCGTCAGCCCCGACAATCCGCCGAAGTACAAGCCGGTGCGGTTCATCGATTATCGCGAATGGTATACAAACCAGAACTATCTTGCCGAAACCGGCAAGGCGCAGCCCGAACCGCCAACGCCCGAAGAGAGCCGATACGCCCTCTAGGCATCGGCACGCTGAACGCGGCGGCTTTCAGCTACAGGATCGGCGACAACCAGCCGACGATCAGCCCGTAGATCAGGTGAATGATCAGCGCGGTCAGCCAGCCCATGGGATGCCCCTTGGAGCCGAAAAACCCGTCCTTCAGGAAGAACGGCACGAAGATCAGCATCGCGCCGGCATAAAGGATTCCGCCGAAGATCAACCCCTTGATGTAAGGTTCGCCCGGCAGATACTGGGCGATGACGGTGGCATAGAGAAGCGCGAAGGCGATCCCGTTCACATGGATGACCGCGATTCCCCAGCCATAAGGCGCGGGGCCCTCGAACGAATCGCCAAAGGTGAGTTGGGTCATGCCGCGCGGCAAATCGATCCGCGGCAAGCCATAGCGGTCCGCCCACAATGCGCCAACGAGATGCAGATAGGTCGCCAGCAGGCCCGCCAGCGACACGTGAATGAAGAATTCCAGATCCATCGTCCCCTCCCAGAATAATGCGCGCTAATTTCACCGGTTCATGAGCCGGTTTCCAAGCTCTATATTCAAACCGTACACGGCGCATCTGCGTCGCGAAGAACAATTCCGGTTCTTTTCGCGGACCGACATCCCGAACGCAGGGTGACAAATTGAACGCCGACAACAATTTGCAGACACCCGTCCTCATCGTGGGCGCCGGCATGGTGGGATTGTCATTGGCCATCGAGCTCGGCAGCCGCGATGTTCCCTGCATCCTGATCAGCGAAGGCCCGTCCACCGCCGAACATCCCCAGGGCAACTCGCTGAATTCGCGGACCATGGAACATTTCCGACGCCTCGGACTGTCCGCAGAGATACGCGCGGCCGGCCTGCCAACGGATCACGCGACCGATGTTGTGTATGCGACCCGGTTTGCCGGCTGGGAGTTGGCGCGCCTGCCGATGCCATCGACTGCCGAAAAACTCACCGACCCCGCCCAGACAACACAAACACCGGAACCGATACACCGGGCAAATTTCTTCTACATCGAGCCCATCCTCAAGGCGCGGATCGATACGCTGGCCTCGGTCGAAGTGCGTTTCGGCCACCGGTTGATCAACTACGAACAGGACCCCACCGGTGTGACGGCCATCGTCGAACGGGTCGCGGACGGCGTTGTCCTGGAGATTGCCTGCGACTGGCTGATCGGCTGTGACGGCGCCCGTTCAACGGTGCGCCAGGCGCTCGGCATCGGCTACGCGGGCAAGGGTGGCGAAGACGAGACGTTCATGCGGGGGCGCATGCTGTCCACCTATGTGGACGCGCCGGCGCTGGCCGACATCATGAACTTCCCCCCGGGCTGGCATTACTGGACGATCAACGAAGACGACCGCGCAAGCGTCGCGACCCTCGATGCGAAGGGCAAGTATGTGGTCCTCACCCGCATGCCCCCGGACGAGGACGAAACCACCGTCGATGCGGCGGCGGCTTTCCTGCGAACTGTCGGCCAGGACATCCCGG
>JAQCFD010000097.1 GCA_027618305.1 Pseudomonadota bacterium | reverse complement strand
GCGGTGTCCAGGCGCGCGGCCCAGTTGGCGCCGCCGGTCCAGCCATTGTCGATGATCATCACCAGCGGGCCATTGCCGCGCAGGGTGCGCCCGGCATCGATGATGGGGTGGGCCAGTGCCAAAATGACCAGCGCCGCCAGAAGCAGACGCATCGCCAGCAGCCACCAGGGAGTGCGGTGGGGTGTTTCCTCATGCTGCTGGAGCCCGAACAGAAGCCGGATTGCCGGGAAGGCGACGCGTATCGGGGCGGGCGGGACGGCACGGAGCAGCCACCACAGGACCGGCAGCGCGGCCAGCGCCAGCAGCAGCCAGGGGACGGCAAAGGACAGGGCGCCGAGGCTCAGCATATCAGGCTCCCGCCCGTGCTTCGGTCATGGCCATGAACAGGCTCAGCAGGGCGGGTTCGGGCGTGACGTCGGTGGTGTGCACGCCATAGGACCATCCCGCTCGTTGCGCGAACGTGGCCAATGCTGACTGCAGGGATCCGAGGCGTTCCATGTAGCCGGCGTGCAGGGATTCCGCGCGGCCGACCAGCAACTCGCCTTCGGTCTCGAGGCCGCGAAACCGGGTTCGGCCCCGGAACGGCAAATGCGCTTCGCTGGGGTCGAGGATCTGCAGCAGATGGCCGCGCACGCCACGCGCCGCCATGTCGCGCAGGAACGTCAGCAGGGTTTCTTCCTCGACCATGAAGTCGCTGATCAGCACGACGGTGCCGTAGCGTGGAAGGGCCGGGATGGGCGGCACCTCATAGGCCTCGGGGGCCTGCGCCATGCCGTGCATCACTGTCATGGCGATCCGGTCGAGTGCGGCGCGTCCGGTCGCGGGGGCGTCCGGTTTGTCGAGCAAGGCGATCCGTTCACCGCCGCGGGTCAGGAGCGACGCCAGCGCCAGGGACAGGACGGCGGTGCGGGCCTGTTTTTCGGGCAGGTTGCGGCTGGAGCTGTAGCGCATCGAGGCCGTGAGGTCGGGCCACAGCCACACGGATTGCGCCGCCTCCCATTCCGTCTGCCGGACAAACAGGCGGTCCGAACGCGCCGAGCGGCGCCAGTCGATGTCGCGCGGGCTGTCGCCGAACGCGAATTGTCGATACTGCCAGAAGGTCTCGCCCTGTCCGACCCGGCGGCGACCATGGACGCCCTGCGCCACCGTCGACGCAACCCGGTCCGCTGCGACGAGCAGCGGCGGAAACGCGGCCGCGGTCTCTTCGGCGATGCGTCGCGTGGCGGGTTCGGGCGTGGGTGACATGTCGGGGAGTGGCCTAAACAGTCCTTGGGTGGAGTGAAGGTTCGGGTACGGTCTATTTGAACGGGCTGCAGAGGCTGTCGATCACATCGTCCAGTGTGCGGCCTTCGGCGCGAGCGGCGAAGTTCAGCGCCATGCGATGGCGCAGGACCGCCGGGGCCAGGGCCACGACGTCGTCGATCGAGGGCGAGATGCGTCCCTGCAGCAGCGCGCGGGCACGCGTGGCCAGCATCAGTGCCTGGCTGGCGCGGGGGCCGGGGCCCCAGGCCACCCACTGGGCGACGTCTTCGCGGTCGGATGTGCCGGGGCGTCCCGAGCGCACGAGGGCGAGGATGGCATCGACGACGCTGTCGCCGACCGGCAGCCGCCGGACCAGTTGCTGTGCCGCGAGCAGCTGGGCGGCGTCCATCACTTGCGTCGGGGTCCGGTCCTCCAGCCCCGTGGTCACGAGCAGCATCTGCCGTTCGGCTTCGGGGTCCGGGTAGCCGATATTGACCTGCAGCAGGAACCGGTCGAGCTGCGCCTCGGGCAGCGGGTAGGTGCCTTCCTGCTCGATCGGGTTCTGGGTGGCCAGCACATGGAAGGGGCTGGGCAGCGCATGGGTGTGCCCGGCGACCGAGACCTCGCGCTCCTGCATGGCCTGGAGCAAGGCGGATTGCGTGCGCGGGCTGGCGCGGTTGATCTCATCCGCCATCAGCATCTGGGTGAATACGGGGCCGGCAATGAAGCGGAAGCTCCGCCCGTCCTCGGTCTCGTCAAGAATCTCCGAGCCGATGATGTCGGCCGGCATCAGGTCGGGTGTGCATTGCACCCGGCGGCTGTCGAGGCCGAGCACCGTGCCGAGCGTTTCGACCAGCCGGGTCTTGGCCAGTCCCGGAACGCCGAGCAACAACAGATGGCCGCCGGCCAGCAGGGTGATGAGGGTTTCGTCGATCTCCGCTTCCTGACCGAAGATGACCCGGCCGATCCCGCTGCGCACGGCCGTGAGTTGTTCGCTTACGCGTTCGATATCTGCGAAAATTGAATCCGTGACCGGAAGATCGAGTTCCGATCGCACGACATCATCTATGGGCATGACCTTGCTCCTGCGAATGCTACTGTGACTGAACCATGGGCTCCGACACCAACAATCCCCAAGGCCTTTTTGACCGGATTGGCAAAACCCGATCGCAGGGCCCCTCCCGGCGCGAACCGATTGATTGCGGTCACTTCGACATGCGCATCGGGCGCGACGGGACTTGGTATTATCGCGGCTCCCCGATAGGGCGTAAACCGCTGGTCACGCTGTTTTCATCAGTGCTCAAACGCGACGCTGACGGCCAGTACTGGCTTGAAACGCCGGTCGAACGCGGTCGCATCGATGTGGATGATGCGCCCTTCACGGCGGTGGAGATGGACGCGACCGGACAAGAACGTGACCAGATCCTCATATTCCGCACAAATCTTGACGAAATAGTGACAGCGGGTGCGGAAAATCCGCTCCGCATCATGTTCGACGAATCGACCGGCGAACCCTCACCCTATATCCATGTGCGCGACGGGCTCGAAGCGTTGTTGACCCGTTCGGTCTACTACCAGCTTGCGGAGCTGGCGGTTGCGGACCCCGACAAGGGATTGTTTGGCGTGTGGAGCGGCAGGATGTTTTTTGCACTGGAATCGCCTGGGGAATCGGCTGGGGAAGTGGCTGAACGATGAGCGCGACGACCATGGAACGCGCGCAAATCGTCGAACGCATCCTCGCGACCCAGTCCCATCTCGACGTCCGGCGCAGCAGCGGTGCGGCCATCAGCCAGATGCTGCATGACAATTCTGACGCGGCCCCCGATGAAATTCCACCAGGCGAGATTCCGCCCCAACGGCGCGGTGACCATGATCTGAACGAAATCGGCATGCGGCCCAACCCGCCCCTGATACCGGCCGCGGTCCTGGTGCCGCTGCTCGACCATGGCGACCGGATCACGGTTCTGCTTACCCAGCGCGCCGCGGATCTGCGCGCCCATGCCGGGCAGATCAGCTTTCCTGGCGGCCGCATTGATCCCGGTGACGCCCATCCCGAGGCCGCCGCACTGCGCGAGGCCCAGGAGGAGGTCGGGCTGCCCCCCCCCTCGGTCGAGCTGGTCGGCCGACTGGATACCTATGAGGTGCGCACGGGTTTCGAGATCACGCCCGTCGTCGGGTTCGTCGAGCCGGGGTTCGACATTGTGTGTGACCCGGGCGAAGTGGCCGACGTGTTCGAGGTGCCGCTCGCCTTCATCCTCGACCCGGCCAATCACGAACGTCAGAGCCGGGTATTTCAGGGCAAGCGCCGGTACTTCTATGTCCTGCCCTTCGAGGACCGATACATCTGGGGCGCGACCGCGGGCATGCTGGTCAACCTGTTCGAGGTTCTGACCGGTGAAAAGGCGCGCTGGCGCTAGGTGACCGGCCCGCGATGGTTTTTCCATGACCCCGACCCAAAGAATTTCGCCGCAGGCGTGGATGGCCGATCGCGATCTGCACGCCGTGTTCGCAGCCCTGCAGGGCGCGAGCGACCCTGCGCCATCCGTGCTTTGTGTCGGCGGCTGCGTGCGCGATGCCCTGATGGACCGGCCCGTGGTCGATGTGGATCTGGCGACGGTCCATCCGCCCGATGTCACGCTCGCGCGGCTGAAGGCGGCCGGTATCGGCGTGCTGGGAATCGGTATCGAACACGGCACGGTCGTCGCCCGGTTCGGCCACAAGCTGTTCCAAATCACCACACTTCGTGTGGATGTCGAGACCGACGGCCGCCATGCCCGGGTTGCCTATACAAATGACTGGGAGACCGATGCGTCGCGACGCGACTTTACCATGAACGCGCTCTATACGGATTTGGACGGTAACGTCTACGACCCGCTCGGTGGCGCGGACGATATCGCTGCGCGGCGGGTCCGCTTCATCGGCGACGCGAACAAACGCATCGAAGAGGACGCGTTGCGGATCCTGCGCTTCTTCCGCTTCCACGCCCAGATCGAGGATGGCGAGATTGACCCGGACGGGCTCGCGGCGTGCGCGGACCGCGCGGGCGACCTGGCAAATCTCTCCGGTGAACGCATCCGTGAGGAAATCTTCAAACTGCTGGTGGCGGCTGATCCGGTGGTGACCTGGCAGATGCTGCTGGACGCGCGGATTCTCGACATGGCGCTGCTGGCGTTGACCCGCCGCGATCGTCTGGCGGGATTGGTCACGGTCGAAGGGGTGGTCGCGGCTGCGGATCCGGTGCGCCGTCTGGCCGCGCTCATGGATGGTGGTGCCAATGTCGACGACATGGTCGCGCGCCTGCGACTGTCCAACCGGGATGGGGAACGCTTGCGCGATCTGAAAACCGGCGCGATCGATATCAATCCCGATCTTCCGCAGGATGCCTGGAAGGCGCGCCTCTACAAGGCCGGCGGCGACAGCTGGCGGGATACCGTGATGATGAACTGGGCCGGCGAACTCGCCGACGGCCGCACGGGCGACCGCCTCCGGGTCGACGCCTGGCGCGCGCTGGAGGCGTTCCCGGCGACGTGGCCGGTACCGGTGTTGTCGGTCCGCGGCGCGGATGTGATCGCGCTCGGCGTGCCCGAGGGGCCCGAAGTGAGCCGCCTTCTGAAGGACATCGAAAGCTGGTGGATCGAGGGCGGGTTTGTGGCCGAGAGGGGCGCTTGTTTGGCGGAACTCAAACGGCGGGTCAGTGCCTAGCGCCCATACGGACGAGCGGGTTTGAAAACCGCCCCTACAGGCGGATTGTTTTGCGTGCAGTTGGGGACGATATTCGAGGGCCGGTGTAGGGGTGGGTTTCAAACGCACCCGCAAACCGTCATGCCCGGGCTTGACCCTGGCATCTTCTCACAACCGTTCGAATAGTTACCGTGAGATGCGCGGATCAAGTCCGCGCATGACGGTGAGGGAAGGGAGCCCTACTGCGTGCGCACCAGATCGCCCGACATGCGGACCTTCACGTCCTCGTCCTGCAGGCGCATGAACGAGATCGACATGCCCTTGTCGGTGAGCGACCGGCGATAGACCTGCAGCTCCGATCCGCCCTGTTCGTTGATAGCCAACGAATAAACGGTCATCGCATTGTCGTCGATCGCCGCCCAGCGGACCGGGTCGCCGTCCATCGGGTTGGGCAGTTCGGATTTCTGGAACAGGCCGCCCTCGGGCGACAGGATGAAGACATTCTCCTTGTCTTCTACGGGGATGAAATTCTCCTCGACCTCGCGCCGCTTGACGTCGGCACCGGTCCGCTCGTCATTCTCGTCGCGGATCACGGTGATCCATTTCAGGGTGAAGCCGTCATTCTTGAAACGCTCGATCGTCACATCGAGGTCTCGGGTTTCCCGCCGGTCAGAGCCCAGGATCACGGCGCTGCCCGCGCCGACATAATTGCCGAAGAATTTCTCGACCGCCTCTGCATGGGCGCCGCCGGCCAGCATGACGCCGGCTGCCAGGAAGGCAGCAGTCGCGAGCAATGTTCGTGTGGCGTGGAGGTGTTTCATGCGGTTTGTCCGTCGATGGAGAATACGGGTCTAGTTCCCGACCTTGACCAGCCGGGCATCGACCTCGCGTTGCGGTTCGCCGTTGGCGACATTGATAAACTTGAGGCGCATGCCCGTGCCTTCAAGGGTTCGATTGTAAGTCTGAATCACATATCCCCCCGTATCAGTGATCTGCATCACATGAACCGACAGGGTTTGATCCTCGATCTGGGCCCAGGCGAGGCCGTCCGTGCGCGGATTGTCCCGGCCGACGGCATTGAACACGCTGGTGGTCGCGCCCGGGGTGAAATCCATGCGCTGGGTGCGCCGGCGGATATCGGGATTGTTCGGATCGCCGCCGCCGCGGATAACGCTGGTCCATTCGACGTAGAAGCCGGTTCCCTCGGCGCCGATCTTGACGTCGAGGTCCCTGACGGTAACGCCGAAATAGAGGGAGTCGCTGTTTTCGGCCACGCCGGACCCCTGGTAATGCCCGTAGAAGGCACCGATCGGCAGGGACTGCGCGATCGCCGCGGGTGCGATGAGCCAGCTCGAGGTGAACAGCAGGGCTGCGGCGAGTGACGTGATCAGACAACGTGAAATGCGGGTCATGATTTCTCCAATCCTGCACCGGCGCCCGCCCGGACGGCCGGGCTCCGTATAGCTGTGCAGAAACTAGCTCAGGCCGGGCGACTTAGAAACTCCGCGCGGTGCGAATTTTGGCGAATAATATTCAGGGCCAGGTGACCACCGGCGGCAGCGACATCAGGATCGCCTCGACATTGCCGCCGGTCTTGAGGCCGAACTGGGTGCCCCGGTCATAGAGTAGGTTGAACTCCACATAGCGGCCGCGGCGTTGCAGTTGATGGGCGCGCTGATCGTCGGTCCAGCTTTTGTTCATGTGGCGGCGCACGATGCGCGGATAGACGTCGAGGAATGACCTGCCCACATCCTGGGTGAACGCGAAATCCGCGTCCCAGTCACCGCTGTCGACATAGTCATAGAAGATGCCGCCGACACCGCGCGGCTCGTCGCGATGCTTGAGGTGGAAATACTCGTCGCACCAGGCCTTGAACCTGGGGTGGTAGTCCGGGTCGTGGGCGTCACACGCGGCCTGCAAAGCGCCGTGGAACAGGGCCGTGTCGTCGTCATCGGGATACATCGGCGTCAGGTCCGCGCCGCCTCCGAACCAGCTTTTCGACGTCACGATATGCCGCGTGTTCATGTGCACGGCCGGTACCAGCGGCGACTGCATGTGGGCGACGAGCGAGACGCCCGCGGCCCAGAACCGTCCGTCTTCTGCAGCGCCGGGAATATTCTTGCGGAATTCTTCGGAGAAGACGCCCTCGACGGTCGAGATGTTCACGCCCACCTTTTCGAAGACACGGCCGCGCATGATCGACATCACGCCACCGCCGCCCGGCGCGCCGTCCTGATCGGGCCGTTCCCAGCTCGACCGTTCGAAACGGCCGGCGGGCCGGTCGTCCATCGGTCTGTCCGGCGGGCTTTCCAGGCCGTCTTCGATGGCCTCGAAGGCTGCGCAGATATCGTCACGCAGCTGCGCGAACCATGCCGCCGCCTGGGTTTTGTGAGTCTCGTTTGTCATCGGCTGCAAACCTTGTTCTTAGTCGGTAAACCCATCCTGTTGCCGCAACGCCTCGCCAAGCACGAGCGCCAGGGCCGTGACGACGTTCAGCGAACGCGTGTCCGCCTGCATGGGCACGCGCACCTGCGCATCGGCCCGTGCGTGCACGGATGGAGGCACCCCGTCGCTTTCGCGCCCGACCAGCAGCGTATCGTCGCGCTGGTAGGCAAAGTCAATGTGCCGTTCTGTCGCCTTCGTGCTCAAAAGGATCAGTCGCTGTGGCGGTGTCACGCCGGCCTCGAACCTGTTCCACGATATATGGCGGGTCAGGTT
The DNA here is from genome assembly GCA_027618305.1 of Pseudomonadota bacterium. Classification (GTDB taxonomy): domain Bacteria; phylum Pseudomonadota; class Alphaproteobacteria; order UBA6615; family UBA6615; genus UBA8079. The sequence continues at coordinate 3,214 of JAQCFD010000097.1, read as the reverse complement.
CACCTGTTCCAGATAGTCCATCCCGGCGCGCCGCACCCCCTGATTGTGCAGCACGAAACCGGCCGGCTCGATCAGGTCCACGGGGATATTCAGGCACGCGGCAAGGCGGAGGATGGCGCCCGCATTTTGCGGAATGTCGGGCTGGTACAGAGCAATGCGCACGTTGGTAATCTCCGGTGCCGGCGCGGGTTCCGGCAAAACGTTGTGGGAAAGCGGCCAAGGCGGGCTTGGCAAACGCTTTGGACTTCGATTATATCCGGGCGAAGTGTAAGGCACACATGGTTCCAGGGGGGCATTCTGGTCACAGCGTGAAGACGGATCGCGACGCAGGGGACATATCCTGTTGCGGCACGGTGTCACATTGCTGGGGCACGGAAAATCCCATACCCAAGGCCATGTGCACAACAGGTCTCAAGGCGGACGCAGACCGCCGAACCAAGGACATTTGCTCATGAGCGATGATACTCAGGATCACGACGGTCATTCTGGGAGCCGACGCGATTTTCTTTACCTTTCCGCCGGTGCGTTTGCCGGGGTGGGCGGGGCGATCGCGCTCTGGCCATTCGTCGATTCGTTGAACCCCTCCGCCGACGTACTGGCATTGGCTTCCGTCGAAGTGGATGTGTCGCAGGTCGACGTCGGACAGCGGGTGACGGTGAAATGGCGCGGCAAGCCGGTCTTTATTGATCGGCGCTCTGAGGCGGCTATCGCCGAGGCAGTGGATACGCCGTTGAGTGATCTGCGTGATCCAGAGACGGACGCGCAGCGCACGGACCGGCCCGAGTGGCTCGTCGTCGTGGGTGTCTGCACCCATCTGGGCTGCGTGCCCCTCGGTCAGAGCGCATCCGAACCGCGCGGCGAGTGGGGCGGCTGGTTCTGCCCCTGCCACGGTTCGCATTACGATACGTCGGGTCGCATTCGGAAGGGCCCGGCACCGCTTAATCTGCCGGTGCCCGAGCATGCCTTCCTGACTGACACCAAAATCAAGATCGGCTGAGGCACGTCATGAGCGCTGGAAACCAACAACCCGTCGGAAACGGCCTGGTCAAGTGGATCGACACGCGGCTGCCGGTCTTTAGTTATCTGCAAAAGGAATATGCCGAATTCCAGTCACCCAAGAACTTCAACTGGTTCTGGAACTTCGGTGCCATCCTGACCTTCATGCTCGTGCTGATGATGATCACGGGCATTGTCCTGGCGATGCAGTATCAGCCCAACACCGAGCTGGCCTTTGATTCCGTCGAACGCATCATGCGCGACGTGAATTACGGCTGGCTGCTGCGTTACATGCATGCGAACGGCGGGACGTTCTTCTTCATCGCCGTTTACATCCATATGTTCCGCGGTATGTATTACGGGTCCTACAAGAATCCGCGTGAGCTGCTCTGGATTCTCGGCGTGGTCATCCTCGTTCTGATGATGGCGACCGCGTTCATGGGCTACGTGCTTCCCTGGGGTCAGATGAGCTTCTGGGGCGCCACGGTCATCACCAACCTGTTCTCCGCGATCCCGCTGGTGGGCGATTCAATCGTCACCCTGCTCTGGGGTGGCTTCTCGGTCGACAATCCGACCCTGAATCGCTTCTTCGCACTGCACTATCTGTTCCCGTTCCTGATCTTCGGCGTGGTGATCCTCCATGTGATCTCGCTGCATGTGTCGGGTTCGAACAATCCGCTGGGTGTGGATCCGAAGGGGCCGCAGGACACGGTGTCCTTCCATCCCTACTACACGATGAAGGACAGCGCGGGCCTCGCGATCTTCGTGACAATCTTCGCGTTCTTCGTGTTCTTTGCGCCGAATTTCTTCGGCGAGCCGGAGAACTATCTCCCGGCGGCGCCGCTGAACACGCCGGCGCATATCGTGCCGGAATGGTATTTCCTGCCCTTCTTCGCGATCCTGCGTTCCATCAACTTCGACATCTGGTTCATCGAGGCCAAGCTCGGCGGCGTCATCGCCATGTTCGGTGCGATCTTCGTGCTGTTCATTTTGCCCTGGCTCGACAAGTCGCCGGTGCGCAGCGCCAAGTTCCGGCCGGTGTTCAAGTGGTTCTTCTGGATCTTCCTGCTCAACTGCCTGCTCCTCGGCTGGGTTGGTGGGCGCGCGCCGGACGATCTGGTCTTTGAAGGCTTGGGCCTGAAGGTCATCCACCTCGGCTACCTGTCGACCTTCTGGTACTTCTTCCACTTCCTTATTTTGCTGCCGTTGCTCGGCGTTTTCGAACGACCGAAGCCGTTGCCCAAGAGTATTTCCGAATCCGTTCTCGGGGGCGGAACTGCGGGTGCCTCGGCAACTGCCAAGCCGATGGAGAAGGCGTAATGGGTATCGTTTCCAAATTGCGCCGCACGGCGGCGGCGACCGGGCTCGCAGCCGCTGTTGCGATGGTTTCGACGGCCGCACTGGCGGCCGGCGAAGCCAAGCATCCCGAGGCGCGTGACTGGCACTTCACGGGAATCTTCGGGACCGTGGATGTGGCTTCGGCCCAGCGCGGCCTGCAGGTTTATCTCGAGGTCTGCGCGGGCTGTCATTCACTGAAACATGTGGCCTATCGCAACCTGGGCGCGCTCGGTTTCACGGAGGCCGAGATCAAGGCCATCGCGGCCAACTTCGACGTGACCGACGGTCCGGATAGCCAGGGCGAGATGTTCGAGCGTCCCGCCGTTCCGTCCGATCGCTTCGTGTCGCCCTTCGCGAACGAAGAAGCCGCCAAGGCGGGCAATAACGGCGCCAACCCGCCCGACCTGACCCTGCAGGTCAAAGCGCATCCCGGCGGCGCGGACTATATCCATGCACTGCTGACCGGCTATGCCGATGCCCCTGAGGGCGTCGAAGTACCGGCCGGGTCCAACTACAACCCGTACTTCCGCGGTGGGTTCATCGCCATGCCGGCGCCGCTTGCCGCCGACGGGGTTGAGTATTCGGACGGCACCGCAGCAACTGTCGATCAAATGGCGACCGACGTGGTCAACTTTATGCAGTGGGCCGCCGAGCCCGAGATGGAGCAGCGCAAGAAGACCGGCTTCAAGGTCGTGATCTTCCTGATCATTCTCAGCGCCCTGCTCTATGCCGGGAAGCGCAAGATGTGGGCGAATATCGACCACTGACACCGACAAATTCGATGAAAAGGCCGTTTGCGAGCCCGCAAGCGGCCTTTTTGTTAAGCGCGATCGCGCGCATTCGCTAAACTCGGCCGCAAGCCACAACATAAACAATCGCA
>JAQCFD010000096.1 GCA_027618305.1 Pseudomonadota bacterium | reverse complement strand
GCCAGATCCAGCCGCGCCGCCGGGCTCTCCATGCGCGCGGGCCAGGCCAGCGCATGGGCGATGGGCACGCGCATGTCCGGCGTCCCGAGCTGGGCCAGAACCGAACCGTCGACATAGGCAACCATCGAGTGGACAACGGATTGCGGATGGACCAGCACGTCGATGTCGTCCGCACCGACCGGGAACAGATAGGCGGCCTCGATCAGTTCGAGGCCCTTGTTCATCATCGTCGCTGAATCCACCGAGATTTTCCGGCCCATATCCCAATTGGGATGCGCAATTGCCTCCTCGGGGGTTGCCGCGGCCATCCGTTCCCGCGTCCAGGTGCGGAACGGCCCGCCGGATGCCGTGAGAATCAGCTTTTCAACATCGCCGGCATTCTCGGCCTCAAACACCTGGAAAATGGCATTATGCTCGGAATCGAGGGGCAGGAGACGCGCGCCGGACCGTTTGGTTGCCGCGAGCACCAGGTCACCGGCACAAACCAGGCTCTCCTTGTTCGCAAGCGCCACGAGCGTGCCCTGCCCGACCGCTGAAAGTGTGGAATCCAGCCCTGCCGCGCCGACGATCCCGGCCACGATGAGATCGGCGCGAACGCCGCCGGCGTCGGTCAACGCATCGGGGCCGGCCGCCGCCTCGATCCCGCTGCCCGCCAATGCCTCACGCAACGCGTTATAGGCTGACGGGTCGGCGACAACCGCAAGTTCCGCATCGAACTCTCGCGCCAATGCCGCCAGCTCGGTCGCGCTGTTGTTCGCCGTCAGCGCCACCACGTCGAAGCGATGCCTGTTGCGGCGGATGAGATCCGCGGTGCTTTTGCCGATCGAACCCGTGGCGCCGAGAACGGAAATCCGGCGCACCACATCCCTCGACGGGGTCTCGATTTGGGTCAACGCCATACAATGAAGTCCGTTCCGAAAAGCAGTGTCATCAGCGCGAGGGCGGGTGCGGCAAAGAGTAGGCCGTCGACCCGGTCGAGTACACCGCCATGCCCGGGTATGAGCTTCCCGGAATCCTTCACGTCGAAGTGACGCTTGACCCAGGATTCGAACAGGTCGCCACACTGGGTCGCCAACGACAAAACAAACGCAATGCCGAGGATGGGCGCCGGCGGCACTTCTGCGAAATGCGCCATCAACGCCGCCGTCACAAGCACAAAGGCCACGGCACCGAACGCGCCTGCCCAAGTCTTTCCGGGGCTGATACGCGGTGCCAGCCGCGCCCCCCCCACGAGACGCCCGGCAACATAGCCGCCGATGTCCGACATCCAGACCATCGCAAACAGAAACACCACGAGATCGAGCCCGATGCCGGGCTGCAGGCGCAAATACAACAACGCCACCACGGCCAGACTGAGATGGACATGCGCGGCCAGGGCCCAGCTCCGTTCGTTCAAGGGGGCCGAGAATGTGCCGATGGTGAGTGCGAGCCCGACAACGAGCACGAGCAATCCTGCGGCGGGGCCGGCCACTTCGCCCGCAACCAGCACGAACAGCGGCACCATGATCGACTGCATGCGCAACCCGGTGCGCTCGATGACCGCAATCGCCCGCCATTCCGCACCCGCCGCCAAAATCACAATGGCCAGCATCGCCGCAAACCACGGAGAGCCAAGCCAAACGCAAATCAGCGCCACCGGTATGAGCACCAGTGCGGAGAGCACCCGCAACATCAGATTGCTGGCACCCCGTGTCGGCGTTGCGGGCGAAATCGGTCGGTCAGGGGGTGTCGTCAAAGACTTCAGCCGGCCACGGCGCCGAATCGACGCTCACGCCGATTGAACTCGTCGATGCAGGCTTCCAGATGGCTGCGGTCGAATTCCGGCCACAGCGCATCGACAAATACCAGCTCGGTGTAGGCGCACTGCCAGAGCAGGAAATTGCTGATCCGCTGCTCGTTGCTCGTGCGGATGAGAAGATCGGGATCCGGCAAATCCCGGGTCCACAGATGCTTTGAGAAGGTCTCTTCGTCGATCGTCGCAGGATCCAGTTCGCCATCCGCGGCCTGCTGTGCCAGCGTGCGGGCTGCCGAGGCTATGTCCTGGCGCCCGCCGTAGCTGAGTGCCGCCGTAAGGTTCAGCCCGGTATTCCCCGCGGTCATCTGCTCTGCCCCCTCGATCAGGGTCACGATATCGTCGGAAAAGCGCGCCCGGTCACCGATCACCCGGATGCGCATGCCGCGCCGGTGCAGATCGGCCGTCTCGCTATGAAGATAGCGGCGCAGCAATCCCATGAGATCGCCGACTTCATCGCTCGGGCGGTTCCAGTTCTCGGAACTGAAGCCAAACAGGGTGAGGTATTTCACGCCCAAGCCTTCGGCTGCGTCGAGGGTGCGTTTGACCGCCTCTGCCCCCTTTGCATGTCCGGCCGTGCGCGGCAGGCCACGGGCACGTGCCCATCGGCCATTGCCGTCCATGATGACCGCAATGTGGGCGGGCACCCGGTGCTGATCGTCTCCGGCGTCGGCCATCGGATCAGACCTGCATGATCTCCTGCTCTTTGGATTCGAGCAGTTTGTCGATGATGGTGATGTGTTTGTCGGTCATCTGCTGGATGTCGTCGCCCCGCGCACGGTGCTCATCCTGGGAGATTTCACCGTCTTTCTCGAGCTTCTTGAGGGAGTCCATGCCGTCGCGGCGAACATTGCGAACGGCGATACGCGCCTGCTCGGCATATTTCGCAGCCACTTTGGTCATTTCCTCGCGCCGTTCCTCGCTCAATTCGGGGATCGGCACCCGGATCAGGTTACCTTCGGTCTGAGGGTTCAGTCCCAGCCCCGAATCCATGATTGCCTTTTCCACCGCCTTGATATTGCCGTTGTCCCAGACCTGGACCGTCAGCAACCGTGACTCGGGAACGCTGACAGATGCCACCTGGTTAATCGGCATGGCCGCACCATAGGCATCCACCTGGACATTCTCGAGCAACGTTGTCGAGGCACGGCCTGTACGCAGGCCACCGAAGTCACGTTTCAAAGCCTCTAAAGCGCCATCCATGCGGCGCTTGAGGTCGTTTTCATCAGCCGACACTTAACTCTCTCCCCTGACTATCGTGAAACGGCCCTCGCCATCGAGCACGCGTTTCACCTCTCCGGCATTCTGGATCGAAAACACCAAAATCGGAATATTGTTCTCGCGGCACAGCGTGATTGCCGCCGCATCCATGACCTTGAGATCACGCTGAAGCACTTCGAAATGGGTCAGGCTCTCGAAACGCTTGGCGTTCGGGTCCTTTTCAGGATCGGCGCTATAGACCCCGTCTACTTTTGTGCCCTTGAGCAGACAGTCACAATCCATTTCGGACGCGCGCAGCGCCGCCGCCGTATCCGTCGTGAAATAGGGGTTGCCTGTGCCGGCGGCGAAGATCACCACCCGGCCACGTTCCATATGGCGCAGGGCGCGGCGGCGAATATAAGGCTCGCAGACTGTCGCCATTGGGATGGCCGAGAGCACGCGGGTGGGCACGTCGCATTCTTCGAGCGCGCTCTGCAGCGCCAGCGCGTTCATGACCGTGGCAAGCATGCCCATATAGTCGGCGCTGGCCCGCTCCATGCCCTGGGCGGCCACGGACACACCTCGAAAGATGTTGCCACCACCGACAACCAGACAAAGCTCGACCCCGGTCTTCTGGACTTCCGCGATGTCATTCGCGATACGGCTGATCATCTTGGGATCGAGGCCGAATTCGCCATCGCCCATGAGCACTTCGCCTGAGATTTTCAGGAGAACACGCTTGAATTCAGAAGTGCCTGCCATCGGACTACCGTTCCGTTCGGCCGGTTCGCGGACTAATTGGCGAGCTTTGCCACTTCGTCAGCGAAATCGTCTTCCCGGCGTTCAATACCTTCGCCCAACGTGAAACGCACAAACCCGGCCAGCGAGATCGGCGCGCCGATCTCCTTCGCCGCCGCCCCGACAACTTTCGAAATCTTGGTTTCGCCGTCGATCACGAATGTCTGCTCGTCGAGCACGACTTCTTCGTAAAACTTGCGCAGGCGCCCTTCCACCATTTTCTCGACAATCTCTTCCGGCTTGCCGGAAGCGCGCGCCTGCTCGGCCAGCACTTCACGCTCACGATCGAGCGCGCTGGCGTCGACGGACGCAATATCGAGAAACTGAGGCTGGGCCGCGGCCACGTGCATGGCCAACTGACGGCCAAGCTCGTCGAGTTTGGCGACGTCACCGGTGGATTCGAGCGCCACGAGGACGCCGATCTTGCCCAAACCCGGTGCGACCTGATTGTGAACATAGCCCGACACGACGCCCGCATTGACAGAAAGGCTGGTTGACCGGCGGAAACCGATGTTTTCACCGATCGTGCCGACCAGTTCGATCACCGACTCATCGACAGTGCTACCGCCATCAACGGCAGAGGCCCTGAGCGCAGCCTCGTCATTGCCATGAACGAGCGCCAGCGCCGTCACCTTGGCGACGAAGCCCTGGAAGATTTCGTTGCGGGCAACGAAATCGGTCTCCGAATTCACTTCGACCAGAGCACCTGTCGTGCCGTCAACCGCCATGCCGACGAGGCCTTCCGCAGCTGCCCGGCCCGCCTTCTTCTCGGCGGCCGAAAGGCCTTTTTTGCGCAACCAGTCTATCGCGGCTTCCATGTCGCCATCGGTCTCGGTCAATGCGCTCTTGCAGTCCATCATGCCCGCGCCAGACTTCTCGCGCAGTTCCTTGACGGCAGCCGCCGTGATTTCAGCCATGCTGACTCTCCACTCGAATATCGTGTTCTAACAAATTAATATTACGACTTTATTTGCTTTACGCAGTAGGCTCCGCAGGTGCTGCGGCAGGCGCCTCGGCCGCTGCAACGGCAGGTTCGACGGCGGCCTCTGCGGCCGGTGCCGCCGCGACCACTTCGGCCGGCGGTGCCTCGGCTTCGCCGATATCGATACCGGAAGCTGCCATATCCTGCTGCAGGCCATCGATCACCGCACCGGTGAACAGATCGCAGTACAGCTGAATGGCGCGCATCGCATCGTCATTGCCCGGAATCGGCAGATCGATGTCAGACGGATCCGAGTTGGTGTCGCAGACACCGACGACCGGGATACCAAGCTTCTTGGCTTCCTTGATCGCGAGCTCTTCCTTGTTGGTGTCGATGACGACGACCAGATCCGGGCGACCGCCCATTTCCTTGATGCCACCAAGCGCCATCTCCAGCTTGTCGCGCTTGCGCGTCAGCTGCAGGGTTTCCTTCTTGGTCAGGCCAAGCGCAGACTCGCCCGAAAGCTGCTCTTCCAGCTCACGAAGGGTCTTGATGGACTGAGAAATCGTCGTCCAGTTGGTGAGCATGCCGCCCAGCCAACGCTGATTGACGTAATACTGGCCACATTTGCGTGCCGATTCAGCGACGATATCGCTGGCGGCGCGCTTGGTGCCGACGAACAGCACCCGGCCGCCCTCGGACGCCACGGTGCGGGCGGCGTTCAGCGCCGCATAGAGCATCGGCACCGATTGCTGCAGATCGATGATGTGGATTCCGTTGCGGACGCCGAAAATGAACGGCTCCATCTTCGGGTTCCAACGTCGGGTATTGTGACCAAAGTGAACGCCAGCTTCGAGCAGCTGGCGCATCGTAAATGTTGGGACCGCCATGGTCTCTCCTTTACCGGTTGTGCCTCCGCAGACTGCCGCCCCGAGGGGCACCGGATCGACGAGCGGGGATGTCTGTCCGCCTGCCGCAGGTCTGCGTGTGGAATATGTCCCGCACCATGCGGGATCGGCGGGTTGATACCGCCATGCAGGACCGATTACAAGGCCTTATTGGCGCGATCGTCGGCCATTGGCCCGCAATCGGCCTTCAGCCCTTCTTGTATTCGATCTCCAGGGCGATCAGCGGGTTGTCGGAGAGCACGGTCACATTGTGATCAAACCCGCCGCCGACCTCGTAGAACGTGGCGGCACCCTTCTTCGAGGCCATCGCAGACGGCGCGTCGCCATCGCCGCGTTCGATCTTCACCTCGCTGTCACCGAAGTGGTAACCGACATAGTCGAGATCGTGCTTGTGCCAGCCCGAACTCTGGCCCTTCTCGATATGGTGAAACGTGATGCGGGTCGTCTCGTTGTCGATCAGCACCTCATAGTGGCCGCGCTTGTCCTCGGGCACCTCAGCGCGCGTCTTTTCGTCGAGTTTCTGAGACATCCGCGTCTCCTTCAGGGCTTAGTATTTATACTCGATCTCCAGCACCACGATGTCGACATCGCCGACGTTGATGGCGTTGTGCTCGACCGGCGCCTTGTTCAGGTTCGACGTCCCCGGCACATAGTCGATTTCCTTGTCCGTGCCGTCGGCATAGTCCAGATGCAGCCGGCCCTCAGACTGCTGGATCGTCACATAGTCAAAATCATGCAGATGCCAGCCGGTTTGCTCGCCCGGCTTGATCACCCAGTGGGTGATGCGGGTCTTGTCGTCGTCGATCAGCGTTTCGAATTTTCCGACCTGGCGATCGGCAGCATCGGTGGCCGTTTTTTCCATCAGTTTCGTGGACATGTTGTCACTCCAGAAAAATCCCGATGAATTTACACCGCAAAAACACGGGCGGGTAAAGCGCTACTTCGAGCTCATATGGCCTAAATTTCCTGTACGTCCACGACGCCGGGAATGGCGCGCATGGCCCGGTTGAGTTCGGGCGTGCACAGATAGCCGCCATCGAGACGGACAATGACGTCCTGCTCTCCATCGGGAATGACCAGCCGTATCCGCCCGTTGCCGCGCTTGCCCTCGCCCGGACGCGCCTCGCGATCGATCAACGTCTTGAGCGACCCGATCGGCGCCATTCCATCGACCCATATCTTGATGGCCACCGGCGCGTTGGCCGCCGCCGCCTCGAGCTCGCGCACGCTCTGACCCGTCAGGCGAAGCTGGCCTTCCTCGAACCGGGCCGCCGTCTGCACCAGCACGGGCTTGCCGCTCTCCAGCAACTCGCGCGATGCGGCCAGAACCTCGGCAAACATGGTGATCTCGAATGTCCCGGCGGCATCGGACAGCTGCACAAAGGCATACCGGCTGCCGCGCTGGGACGTGCGTTGCTGGACCGCGATCACCGAGCCCGCGAGCACCACATTTGCCGCCCCGCCCTGGCGCTCGACGGTCTGTTCCAGTTCGGCGCTGCCGACCACGCCCAGGCGATCCAGCAGCGTCCCGTAATCGTCCAGCGGATGGGCCGACATATAGAACCCGATCGCATCGAGCTCACGCTGGAGCCGGTCCGCCTGGGGCCAGTCCGCGCGATCCAGCGGCTGGGGGGCCGGCAACCCGCCCTCTTCCCCGACATCGCCCAGCAGGCTGAACTGGCCGCTCTCGCGCTCACGCTGGATGGCCTGCGCGTGCCCGAGTATCTGGTCGATCGAGTCAAACGTCCGCGCGCGGTTGCCATCCAGGCTGTCGAACGCGCCCGCCTGGACCAGATGTTCGAGCTGGCGCCGGTTCATGACATGGGCGTCGAGCCGGCTCACCACCTCATAGGGGCTGTCGAAGGGGCCGTTGGCGTCGCGTTCCGCCACGAGATCACGCATGGCGCCCCGCCCGACGCCCTTGACGGCCGACAGCGCATAGTGAATGCCGCCGATCGATATCTTTTCCGCGTCCTCGTCCTTGGGTGCCTTCTTCGCCTCATCTCCCGCGGTGACCGCATCGGTGTTGATGTGCGCGACGGTAAAATCAACGCCCGAGCGGTTCACATCCGGCGGCAACAGATCAACGTGATGGCGCGCCAGTTCCTGCTTGTAGATCGCCAGCTTGTCCGTGTTGCCCATATCCAGGGTCATTGACGCCGCAAAGAACTCCACCGGGTAGTTGGCCTTCAGATAGGCCGTCTGGTAGGCGATCAGGGCATAAGCCGCCGCATGGGCCTTGTTGAAGCCGTAGCCGGCGAATTTTGCGATGGTCTCGAAGATGCGGGTGGACGTGGCCTCATCGACCCCGCGCGCCGCCGCGCCGGCAACGAAGGTTTCCTGCTGGGCATCCATCTCGGACTGGATCTTCTTGCCCATGGCGCGGCGCAACAGATCGGCCCCGCCGAGGGTGTAGCCCGCCAGCTCCTGGGCCATCTGCATCACCTGTTCCTGATAGATCGGGATGCCGTAGGTCTCTTTCAGGCATTTCTCCAGATCGTCATGCAGGTAATCGACTTCCTCGTTGCCGTGTTTTCGCGAGATATAGCTCGGAATATTGTCCATCGGCCCCGGCCGGTAGAGCGCGACAACGGCGATGATGTCTTCGAACCGGTCGGGCCCCAGCTTGCGCAGCACATCGCGCACACCGGAGGATTCACACTGGAACACCCCCGTCGTGTCGCCCCGCGCCAGCATCTTGAACGTCCGCGCGTCATCCAGCGGCAGGGTTTCGAGATCGATCTCGATATCCCGGTCGGCCAGCAATTCGACGGCTTTCTGGAGCACGTCGAGGGTCTTCAGGCCCAGGAAATCAAATTTGACGAGGCCCGCCGCCTCGACATATTTCATGGAGAACTGGGTCGACAGGGTCGCGGCGCGCGGATCGCGGAACAGCGGGATAATATCCGACAGCGGACGGTCGCCGATCACCACGCCGGCGGCATGGGTCGATGAATTGCGGTACAGCCCCTCGAGCTTGAGGGCGAGGTCGAGCAGATGGGCCACCGCCTCATCCTCGTCGCGCATGGCCTGGAGCGCGGCCTCGCTGTCGATCGCCTCCTGCAGGGTCATCGGGTTGGCCGGGTTATTCGGCACCATCTTGGCGATCCGGTCCACCTGCCCGTAAGGCATCTCCAGGACCCGGCCCACATCGCGCACCACCGCGCGCGCCTGCAGCTTGCCGAAGGTGATGATCTGGGCCACCCGGTCTACGCCAAACTTCTGCTGCACATAGTGAATGACTTCGTCCCGCCGCTCCTGGCAGAAATCGATGTCGAAGTCAGGCATCGACACGCGTTCCGGGTTCAGGAAGCGTTCGAAGAACAGGCCGAAACGCAGCGGGTCGAGATCCGTAATCGTCAACGCCCAGGCCACTGCCGATCCGGCGCCCGAACCGCGGCCCGGGCCGACCGCCACGCCGTTCGCCTTGGACCATTTGATGAAGTCCGAAACGATCAAAAAATAACCCGGATATCCCATGTTAACAATGGTTTCTAGTTCGAACTTCAATCTATCTCTGTACGGCTTGGCGGCCGCTTCGCGGGCGGCCTCGTCCATATCTTCGGTGAATACATGGGTGACGAGCCGCGCGTCCAGGCCGGCCTCGGCCTCGGCCCGCAGCTCCTGCTCCTCCGTCCGCCCCTCCTCGGTCGGATAAGGCGGCAGCATCGGCGCGGTCTCTGTCGGCATAAAGCCACAGCGCCGGGCGACAACGAGGGTGTTCTCGATGGCCTCGGGCAGATCGGCGAACAGGGCCCGCATTTCGGCCGCAGACTTGAACCGATGCTCCGGCGTCACCCGCCGGCGTTCCGACTGGGATACGTAGGCGCTCTGGGAGATGCACAGCAGCGCATCATGGGCCTCATACATGCCCTCATCCGCGAAGAACGCCTCATTGGTGGCGAGCAGCGGGATATCATGTTCGTAGGCCAGATCGATGAAGGCCGGCTCCAGGCGATCTTCGATTGCAAGGCCGTGGCGCTGCAGTTCCATGTACAGACGGCCCGGGAACAGCGCCTTCATCTGCAGAATAGCAGCATTTGCCGCGTCCATCTGGCCTTCCGCGATCAGGCGGCCCAGAAGGCCCGCCACGCCGCCCGTCAGCGCGATCAGACCTTCGGTCTGGCCCTCCAGCTCGTCCAGGGTGACAACCGGGTTCCGGTCATCGGCCATCTCCACATAGGAGCGGCTGACAATGCGCAACAGATTGCCGTAGCCCGCCTCGGACTGGGCCAGCAGCACGATCTGATCGTCGGCTGGGGGCCGCGCGCCACCGCGAAATCCATTGCGCGTTTCATCCGGTTCCGAGGCAAGCGCGAGCTGACAGCCGACGATCGGCTGAATACCGGCCTTCGCCGCGGCCATCGAGAATTCCAGCGCCCCGAAAAGGTTACCGGTGTCGGTGATCGCCACCGCCGGCATTTCGCGCGCGCGGCACAGTTCGATGAGCTGGGGAACGCGCAGCGCGCCTTCGGCCAGGGAATAGGCGGAGTGAACGCGAAGATGGACGAAATCGGCGTGTGACATGGCCCAACAACACTAGCGCGATTCGAGGCACTGACGGCCCCTCCAATCACGCGTAATCGGGGGACAACTCGGGCAATCCGGGGACAAGTCAGGCCGGCTCGACCCGTCCGTCGCGCAGCTGGAGTGTGCGATCCATCTTGGCTGCCAGTTCCAGATTGTGGGTCGCGATCAGGGCCGCCAGCTTGGCCCCTCTGACGAGCTTGAGCATCTGGTCGAAAACCCCGCCCGCGGTCTCCGGGTCGAGGTTACCTGTCGGCTCGTCGGCCAACAGGATCGCCGGGGCGTTCGCCACGCTGCGGGCAATGGCGATTCGCTGCTGCTCCCCACCGCTAAGCTGACCGGGCCGATGGGTCGCCCGGTCGCCGAGCCCCATCATTTCCAGCAGTTCCATCGCACGCCCTCGCGCCTCGGCGCGGCTGGCGCCGGCGATCATCTGCGGCAGCATGATGTTTTCCTGAGCCGTGAACTCTGGCAGCAGATGATGAAATTGATAAACGAAGCCCAGCGTGCCGCGCCGCAACCGCGTGCGATCAGCCTCCGGCAACGCCGAACAGGCCTCGTCGCCAATAATCACCTCCCCGACATCGGGGCGTTCCAGCAGCCCGGCGATATGCAACAAGGTCGATTTACCGGCCCCGGAAGGCCCGACAAGGGCGACGATCTCGCCGGGAACCAGCGACATATGGACATCGCGCAGGACCTCGATGTCCCGCCCGCCCTGGTGGAAGGTCCCTGCCGCTCAACCCAGTTCGAGGACCGCATCACTCAT
>JAQCFD010000095.1 GCA_027618305.1 Pseudomonadota bacterium | reverse complement strand
AAATGCTTTTCAAATGTGCCAATCATGCGCCGGCGGCCGATCACGGCCACAGCCAGTCCGTTACCAACGGCAAGAAACACCTGACGGTCGACATCCATTGTCACGTCCACATTCCCGAGGTCGATGCCATGACCGAAGGCCAGTGGGGACCCGAAGACATTCCGGCCATTCACTTCGCCAGCGACCTGACTCGCGGGCTCAACGTCGAGCAGAATGAAATCCTGATGCCGAAGCTGACCCAGCCTGAGCTGAGGATCGCCGACATGGACGCGAGCGGGGTCGACATGCAGGCCATCTCGCCCGCACCCTGGCACTATTGCTACTGGGCCGACCCGGATCTGGGCCGCGAGACGGCGGTCGTCACCAACGATCATATGGCCGAACTGGGCGCCAAATATCCCGACCGGCTGATCCCCATGTGCACCGTGCCCCTGCAGGCGCCGGAGCTGGCCGTGGCCGAGCTGGAGCGCTGCCACAGGGAGCACGGCATGCGCGGTGTCGAGATCGGCACCAATGTCGGCGGCAAGGAGCTGACGCGCATCGGGCTGGAGAAGTTCTTCGCCAAGGTTGAGGAACTCGACATGCTGATCTTCATGCACCCCATCGGCACCACCGAGGGTGACCGGATGAAGGATCATTACTTCACCAACCTCATCGGTCACCCGCTGGAGTCTGCCCTTGCGGTTGGCCATCTGGTGTTCGACGGGTATCTGGAGCGCCACCCCAACCTGAAGGTCTGCGTCGCCCATGGCGGCGGCTATCTGCCGAGCTATTACGGGCGCTTCGATCACCCCTACCCGACCCGTGCGGACGTGCATGGCGACCTGCCGCACCCGCCGTCCCACTATCTCAAAAAACTGCATTTCGACACGGTGGTGTTCACGGAGATGCAACTGCGCCACCTGATCGAGGCCTGGGGGCCGGACCACATCCTGATGGGCACCGACTATCCCTACGACATGGCGGAGACGGACCCGGTCGGTCATGTGGATTCGGTCGAGGGCCTGTCGGATGCCGACAAGGCGCTGGTCTGGGGCGGCAACGCGGCCCGGCTGCTCAACATTGCGGTCGAGGCCAAGGGCTAGACATCACGGGCCCTATCTGGCGAAGCGAAGGAGGATGGCGCCTGTGAGCGTTATCGTTGTCGAGGCCACCTTCGCCAGATCGAGCCGCTCCTTGAGGAAGAAGACCCCGATGATGAGGGCGGCGATGATGCTGGTCTCGCGCAGCGCCGTGACCAGAGCGATCGGGGCCTGGGTGAAGGCCCAGACCACCAGCGCGTAGGCGGCGAACGATGCGGGGCCACCGAACAGGAAGGCCCGAAGCCCTTCGGTCGGGATGCGGCTTATGAGCCCGGGCTTTGTGATCCGCATGATGGCCGCGAAAACCACTGCGTTGGTCAGCGACAGCCAGCCATAGAATCCGAGCGCGGTGCCGGCCTCACGGGCGCCGAGCCCATCGACCAGCGAATATCCGGCGATGAAGCAGCCGGTCACGAAGGCCAGTGCTGCGGCGCGCGGGTTGCGCAGCCCGTCCCGCTGACGCACGAAACTCAGGCTCATGACGCCGATGGCGATCATGAAGACGGGGAGCAGCTGGGTGGCGGTGAGGGCGACGCCCAGAAACAGCACGGACACCAGCGCCACCAGGATCGGCGCGGTACCCCGGGCGATGGGATAGACCTGGGTCAGGTCCCGGAGCCGATAGGAATTCAGGAGGAACAGCTGGTAGCCCGTGTGGAGCATCACCCCACCCGCATAGAACGGCCAGCTGGCGAGGTCGGGCATCGGCGCGAACAGGAGAATGATGATCGCGATGGGGGCGTGGCCGAGGACGATCGCGGTCATCCCCAGATGCTTGTCGCCGCTGCCTTTGACGACCGCATTCCAGGTCGCGTGCAACAGGGCCGCGAGGAGAACGGCGGCGAATACGATTGAGTCCATATCGGGCTTTCCGGTCGCGGGCCGAGGGAATTCCTGTGTGACCGGATATCCCTCCCGGTGAGGCTGACGGCCATGTTCGCCTTTTTTTGCTTTCTTGTCCTTGCCCGTTTCGGAAGTATTGCGTCCGGTCGGGCTTTCGTCGAAATTGACTGCGCGCCCATCAGACACATATGACCCGTAACGAATCCCCGCCCCGGCGGGTGCGATCACAACAGGAAAGCTGAAACCATGGCCGATACGTCTTCATACACACCGCCGAAAGTCTGGACATGGGATGCCGAGAATGGGGGCAAATGGGCCAGCACCAACCGGCCGATCGCCGGTGCGACCCATGAGAAAGAACTGCCGCGCGGTGCCCACCCGCACCAGCTTTACTCCCTGGCCACACCCAACGGCGTGAAAGTGACCGTGCTGTTCGAGGAACTCCTCGCGCTCGGCAAGACGGATGCGGAATATGACGCCTGGCTGATCAAGATCGGCGACGGCGATCAGTTCGGCAGCGGGTTCGTCGAGGTGAACCCGAATTCGAAGATTCCGGCGTTGATGGACTACAGCACCAGAACGCCGACGCGTGTGTTCGAGTCAGGCGCGATCCTGCTGTACCTGGCGGAGAAGTTTGGTGCGTTTGTGCCGACCGAGCCGTCCGCGCGGGCCGAATGCATGTCCTGGCTGTTCTGGCAGATGGGCAGCGCGCCCTATCTCGGCGGCGGTTTCGGCCATTTCTATCACTACGCACCGTTTCCGATGGAGTATCCGATCGATCGCTTCGCGATGGAGGTGAAGCGCCAGCTCGACGTCCTCGACCGGAACCTGGCCGACCGTCAGTATCTGTGTGGTGACGATTACAACATCGCCGATATCGCGACCTATGCCTGGTATGGAAACCTGGTGCTGAACAACCAGTATGAGGCCGCCGAGTTTCTCGACGTCGCCGCTTACAAGAATGTGGTCCGGTGGGCGGAGGAGATTCAGGCCCGCCCGGCGGTACAGCGCGGACGCCGGGTCAACCGGGTCTCTGGCCCCGAGGAGCTGCAGGTGCCCGAGCGCCACGAGGCCAGCGACATCAGCTGAGAGCCTGCTTGACGATCTCCGGCCAAAACCGGACGCTGTGGCCACTGACAAACCCGAGGTGGGGCGCGAGCGATGATTGACATGGTGACCGAGCGGCTCGAGGGCCCTGATGTCTGGTTGGGCCGAGACCTGCAGAAACGTGACGACTGGATCATTCGGCTCGACAGCGGGGATCTCGCGGAGATCGACGCCGCCCTGGCGGTTGTAAAGTCCGCCGGGGCTGCGATCCCGTTCGGTCGCGACCTTTTTCCGCTGGACCGTATGCGTACGACCGTTGGCCGCGTCTTTGATCTGGTTAGCGCCGGCTGCGGTGTGGCGCTGTTGCGCGGCCTCCCGCGTGAACGCTACTCCCCTGAGGAATGTGCCCTGATCTATTGGGGCATCGGCGCCCATCTCGGCACGGGGGTGTCGCAGAGCCCGCGCGGCGATCTGATCGGCCATGTACGCGACGAGGGACTGCAGATGGGCGACCCGAACGCGCGCGGCTACAAGACAGCCGGCGCGTTGCAGTTCCACTGCGACCAGCTGCCCACCGATATTCTGGGCCTGTTCTGCGTCAACGACGCCCGCAGCGGCGGCGAGAGCCACATCGTCAGCGCGCTCGCGATCCACAATGTGATCCGCGACGAGCGTCCGGACCTGCTGCCTCACCTTTATGAACCGATCCATGTCGACTGGCGCGGCGATGAGCCGGACGGTGAGCCGCCCTGGTATCGGGTGCCCATGTTCTCTGTCGCCGAAGGCAAAATCACGTCGCGGTTTACCAACAAGTTTTTCGTGCAATCGACGACGCGCCATGGCCCGCATCTGGCGCCGAGCCCTGAACAATGGGCAGCACTTGAGTTTGCCCATGCCGTGGCCGAGCGCCCCGAAATGCGCCTGACCATGATGTTTCAGCCCGGCGACATGCAGTTCATCAGCAACCACACCACGCTGCATGGTCGGTCGGTCTTCGAGGATTGGGATGCGCCCGACCGCAAGCGTTTGCTCCTGCGCCTGTGGATCGCGGTCGACGACGCGCGCCGGCGGCCGCTGTCCGCGTTGCTCAACGAGCGATATCACTGGGTGGAGACCGGCGGGATACCGAGACGCGACGCGCGCCAGACTGCCGGCTAGCCCTCGAGGACGGCCTTTACTCCGTCGCGGGACCGCATCCGGTCGAGCCAGGCGGTGACGTTGCCGGTTTTCGCGAGCATCTTCTCGCCTTCGGGCGTCATCGACAGATAGTCGACGACCGGCACGTAAAAGCAGTCGGCCAGGGTCAGGTCGTCGCCCACAAAATATGGCGACCGCCCGAGGGCGTTGTCGATCACGCCGAGGCTACGTTCGGATTCGGGGATGCCCGCCGCGATCATGTTCTCGTCGGACGGGTCTCGCAGCAGGCGCTGGATCACGACCTGACGCATCACCGGCGGATCGAAATAGGAACTGTAGACCGAAATCCACTGGCTCATCCGCGCCCGGCCGGCCGCGTCGGCGGGTTGCAGGGCAGGGCCGTCGAACGCTTCGTCGATATAGCGGGTCACCGCCACCGTTTCATAAAGT
Organism: Pseudomonadota bacterium; assembly: GCA_027618305.1. Taxonomy (GTDB): domain Bacteria; phylum Pseudomonadota; class Alphaproteobacteria; order UBA6615; family UBA6615; genus UBA8079. The sequence continues at coordinate 6,387 of JAQCFD010000095.1, read as the reverse complement.
GTGACGTCGCCGTGGGTCAGGGCCGGAATCTTGCCCCAGGGGTGCCGCGCGAGCTGCTCGGGTGTCTGGGGGCGCTCGGGGTCGTGGGTGAAGTCGACGCCTTTTTCGGCGAGTGCGATGAGCGCGGTGCGCACGAGATTGCTGCGGCGCGCGCCGTGCAGAATGAGTTCGGGCATGGTCGTCTCCTCAAATAATCGGCGGAGACTAGCACCTTGCCGATCGGTTTGGACCGGTCGTTTCAACCCCTGTTTCGCGTACCTCGCATTGTCATTGATCCTTGGCGGAATTACTGTCCGCCGCTCAAAAGCCGGGCTCGAAGGCGCTACTTACTGGGGAATGATATGGCCGAGAATCTGAACAATGCGGCGATAGCGCCAAAGCGGGTGGTGGTGATCGGGGCGGGCGGTTTCGTCGGTTCGGCCATCGTCGCGGCGGCGCGTGAACGCCGTTTCGCGGTGTTGCCGCTGGGCCGGGGTGAGGTCGATCTGCTGGCGGACGGCTCCGGGCAGAAGTTCGGCGGAAAGCTGAAGCCCGGCGATGCCGTGGTCTTCGTGTCGGCGCTGGCGCCGTGCAAGGACTACGTCATGTTCGAACAGAATATTCGCATGGCCAAGAACGCGCTGGACGGGCTCGCAGGCCAGCCGCTGTCGCAACTTCTCTATATCAGCTCGGATGCGGTCTACAGCGATGTCGACGGGCCGTTGACCGAGGCGTCGGTCACGGCGCCGGACAGTCTGCATGGCCAGATGCATGTGGCGCGCGAGACCATGTTTGCGGCCGCGCTCGCGGAAACGAACGCGAAGACAATCTTTGCGACACTGCGCCCGACCCTGATCTATGGCGCGGGCGATCCCCATAACGGTTATGGCCCAAACAGGTTTCGCCGGCTGGTGCTGGCGGGAGACGATATTGTCCTGTTCGGCAATGGCGAGGAGCGGCGCGACCATGTCAGCGTGCTGGACGTGGCCGAGCTTGCGGTACGCATGCTTGAGCGGCGCACGCGGGGGGCGCTCAACGCCACCACGGGGACAGTTGCGTCGTTCCGGGAGCTGGCGGAGATGACGATCGGCTTTTCCGATGAAGTGATCGCGATCGAAAACCTGTCCCGCTCGGGACCGATGCCCCATAACGGCTATCGGCCGTTTGATCCCTCGGAGGTCTTGCGGTTGTTCCCGGACTTCGCCTTCACCGAGCTGGAAGCCGGGCTGCGTGCGGCGTTTGAAGAGGTCAAGGCAGCGGGTGCCTGAGGCATTGCCGACATTGCCGCGTCACCCTAGGATCGCGCAATCGCAATAGAGGAACCCGACCATGGCTACGTCCAAATATTTCACCCATATCGACGATGTGACGCCGGAAAACATGGATGCGGGCGACGGCTGGCTGATCACCGAGTTCCGGCTGCCGTTCAGCGACCGCCAGGGCCTGGGCACGACCATGTTCCATGCGCGGTTCAATCCGGGCGCGGTTCACAAGAAGCACAAGCACGAGAATTGCGAAGAGATTTACTACATCATCAGCGGCGGCGGCATCGCCGGCGCGGGTGGTGCGACCGAGGAGATCGGGGCGGGGCATTTCCATTATGTGCCCGCGGACACCGAACACTGGCTGGCCAACGAAAGCGACGATGAACCGATCGTGGTGATCGGCTGGTATCTCGGCGCGGGCAATGTCGCTGCCACGGGTTACGTCTATATGGGGGACGTGACGGAGGCCGACCTGGAAGGCCCTCACAAGGGTTATGACGTGGGCTCGCTGCTGAATGTCGCCGACGTAGCGCCGTCCGACATGGGCGCCATCGAAGGCTGGGGCGGCACCGAATTCCGCGCCTGTCTCGGCGCTGCCCAGGGAATTGGCCATTCCACATGGCAGCCGGTGCTCAAGGACGGGCAGGCGCTCAAGGCCCACCGCCATAACAATGCCGATGAATTTTATCTGGTGGTCTCGGGCACTGGCCGGGCCGGGGTCGGGGACGAGGTCGCGGAACTCAGCGTGGGCTCCTGCGTCCATGTGCCTGCAGGAACCGCACACTGGTTCGAATCCCATGGCCCGGACCCGCTGGTCACCATTGGCCTGCATGAGGGCGCCAATTCGCTCGAGGCGGGCGGGTTCGAGGCGCTCGGCGACATTCCCGCCGCCGCCGAGTAGGCGATCACGCCGTCGGCGACAGGCAGGCCCGCATCGACGCGGCCATGTTCCGCAGCAAGGTGAAATAGAGATCGGGGCCGTCCGGGATGCCGGTGCCCAACGGATCCAGGACGCCGGACTTCGCTGCGGTTCCTTCGGTCACCACATTCACAAGTCGCGGCGTGAACTGGGGCTCGGAGAACACGCAGGTGGCGCCGAGCTCCTCGACCTTGTGCCGAATATCGGACACGCGCTCCGCGCCGGGAATCACCTCCGGGCTGACGGTGATGGACCCGGCGGCATTCAGGTCGAAGCGCCGCTCGAAATGCTGGTAGGCGTCGTGGAACACGATGAAGGGGCGGTCATGTACCGGCTCCAGGGTCTGGCGAAGCTCCGCGGTTAGGTCATCGATCCGTGCCTCCAGCGCCTCGGCATTGGCCTCGTAGCGCGCGGCGTTGGCCGGATCGGCTTCGCCCAGCGCTTCGGCGATCTCGTGGGTCATCGCCTTGGCGTTCGCGGGGTCGAGCCAGATGTGGGCATCGCGTGCGTCGCCGCCGTGGTCGTCGTGCCCGGCGTGCTCGTTCTTGTGGTCGTCGTCATCGCCGTGTTCGGCGTGTTCGTCTTTGTGCTCGTTCTTGTGGTCGTCCTTATGGTCGTCGTCATGACCGTGTCCGGCGTTTTCGTCTTTGTGCTCGTCCTTATGGTCGTCGTCATGACCGTGCTTGGCATGCTCGCCCTTGTCATGGTCATCATCGCCATGGTCGTCATGGGCATGGCCTTCGAAGGGGCCGCCTTCGCGGAACGAGACATGGGAAAGGCCGTGAGCCTCCATGAGGGTCACGACACGGGCCTCCTTACCCAGGGAGTCGATCGGCCGGTCCAGGAAGGCCTCCAGACTCGGGCCGATCCAGAAGATGACGTCCGCATTCTGCAATGCGCGGGCGTTCGAAGGACGCAGGCTATAGGTGTGTGGAGAGCCGCCGCCCTCGACGATCAGGATCGGGGTGCCGATCCCCTGCATGACGCTGGCGACCAGCGTGTGTACCGGTTTGATCGAGGTGACAACGGAAGGCGGCTCTGCGCTCGCGGCGGTTCCCGCCAGTGCCAATGCGCCAGCCAAAAGGTATGTTCGGTGCAATTTCATTTCACTCGTCCCCTGGGCTTGCGCGTCCGTTTATCGTGTCGCGCCCCGATAGTGTTACGTCATAACATTATTGCGTGATGGTATAACGTGTGCGATCACCCGCTTTCAACAAACTTCTTCCAAATGCGGTGCGACATGCTCGACCGAACGTCATCTCTGTTGACCCTTGAGAATGTCGGCCTCAACCGCGGCGGCCGCTGGCTGGTGCGCGGGGTCGACCTGTCGGTGCATCGGGGCGAATCCGTGACCCTGATCGGCCCCAATGGCGCGGGAAAGTCCACGACGGCCAAGATTGCACTCGGCCTCCTCTCTCCCGACGAGGGCAGGGCTTCACAGGCCCCGGAGTTGAAGGTCGGCTATGTGCCCCAGCAGTTGTCCATCGACTGGACCCTGCCGTTGACCGTGCGGCGTTTCATGTCCCTGACCAATCGGGTGAGCGATGCAGATCTGCGCGACGCCCTCGAGATGGTTGGCATCGCCCCGATGGCCGATGCCGAGGTGCGGCACCTGTCCGGCGGCGAGTTCCAGCGGACGCTGCTGGCCCGCGCGATCGCGCGCAAGCCCGATCTCCTGGTGCCCGCTGAGCCGGTGCAGGGCGTGGATTTCTCGGGCGAGATCGCGCTCTACGAGCTGATCGGTGAGATAAGACGCACCCTGGGCTGCGGCATCCTGATGATCTCTCACGACCTGCATGTGGTGATGGCCGATACGGACAGCGTTGTCTGCATGAACGGCCATGTGTGCTGCCAGGGCCCGCCGCGGATGGTCGCGGAGAATCCCGAATACCTGGCCCTGTTCGGCGCCCGGGCGGCGGGTGCGCTCGCGGTCTACGAGCACACCCATGATCACACCCACCTGTCCGATGGCACGGTGCGCCATTCCAATGGCAGCGTGACCGACTCCTGCCACCCCGGGGATGGACATCATGACCATGCCGATGGCCATAACGAGGCCGATCATGCTTGACGATTTCTTCGTCCGCGCACTCGTCGCCGGCATCGGGGTGGCCATGGTCGTGGGCCCGCTTGGCTGTCTGATCGTCTGGCGCCGGCTCGCCTATTTCGGCGATACGCTCTCCCACTCGGCGTTGCTGGGTGTGGCGCTGGCGCTGCTGCTCCAGGTGAACATCACCGCCGCCGTCTTCGTGGTCTGCGCCCTCGTCGCGCTGTCGCTGCTCTTGCTGCAGCGGCGCGCCAGCCTGTCATCGGATTCCCTGCTTGGCCTGCTCGCCCATTCGTCCCTCGCCCTCGGCCTGGTCGCGCTGGCGTTCCTGCCCAACGTCCGGGTGGATCTGATGGGTTTTCTGTTCGGCGATATCCTCGCGGTCTCGGTGACCGATATTGCCGTGATCTATATCGGCGGCGCGGCGGTCCTGCTCGTGCTGGTGTTCGTCTGGCGGCCGCTCTTCGCCGCGACGGTGAACTTTGAGCTCGCCGAGGCGGAGGGTATGAATCCCGCCCGCGCGAACCTGATCTTCATGTTTCTCATGGCGACGGTCATCGCGATTTCCATGAAGATCGTCGGGGTCTTGCTGATCACGGCGTTGTTGATCATCCCGGCCGCCACGGCCCGCCGGATGGCGTCGGGCCCCGAGGCCATGGCCCTGATCGCGATCGTGCTGGGGATCATCGCCGTGGTGGCGGGCCTGTTTGGATCCCTGGAATGGGATACGCCGTCGGGTCCCTCGATCGTCGTTGCGGCCCTGATCTTCTTCCTGTTGGCGTTGTTGCCGGCGGCAGGCATAATCCGGAGACGCCCGCCCAGCCAGGGAAGCTGAGTCCATGAGTGCCGACGCCGCGCCACACGCCAAACCTGACCTGACCCGCAACCAGGCGCTTGTGTTTGGCGCGCTTGAAGGGGCCGAGGCGCCGCTCAGCGCCTACACGATTCTCGATCAGCTCCGTGATGACGGCCTGCGCGCGCCGCTGCAGATCTACCGCGCGCTGGACAAGCTGGTCGCGTTCGGACTGGTGCATCGTCTCGAAAGCCTGAATGCCTTCGTGGCCTGCAACCATCCCGCCGGGGAGGCCGACGGCGAGTCCCATGGCACCGCGGCTTTTGCGATCTGCGAGAATTGCGACAGCGTGGCCGAGTTTACCGAGCAGGATGTGGCCGAGCGTCTGCGCAGCTGGGCCAAGACCGAGGGTTTCGAGCCCCACAGCACGGTGATCGAGTTGCGCGGTTTGTGCGAGGCCTGCCGCGCGGCGTGAGCCGGGCCGTCATGCCGGGGGCACTTTCACCAAGTTGGGCTTGACCTGACGTCCCCCGTTTGGGACACCCCCCATTCGAATTCCACAAAAAGAAAACTGGAGGCGCGGCCATGGCCGGCAATGTTGCAAATATCGATCCCTATGGTCCCAGCGCGGGCCGGGTCCATCCCGAGCATTTCAAGCGTCCCGACACGCTGATCGTCGACATCCACGGTCACATCATGACCGAAGGCATCGACGAAGAGGTGCGCAAGCATGTCCCGGCCATGTCCCTCGACGCGGTCAAATATGCCAGCCCGCTCACCCGCGAGCTGAACAAGAAGCAGAATGAAGATCGTCACGAGGAGCTGGTCGGCGTGACCAAGCGCCTCGCCGACATGGACAAGATGTGCGTCGACGTGATGGCGATCTCGCCCCAGCCGCCGCAGATGCACTATGGCGCCCCCGACGCGCTGGGCCAGGAAACCTCGCAGAAGGTCAACGACAACATCGCCAACGCCGTCTCCCAGGCGCCCGATCGTCTGATCGGCCTCGGCACCGTGCCCCTGCAGAACACCGACATGGCCCTCAAGGAACTCGACCGGCTGATCAATGAGCTCGGCTTCAAGGGCATCCAGATCGGCGCCCAGGTCGGCCAGGACGAGCTGTCGGCCGAACGCCTCGAGCCCTTCTGGGCGAAGTGCGAGGAGCTCGATATTCCGATCCTGCTGCACCCCACGTCCTTTGCCAGCGAGCGTTTCGGCGCCCACTACCTGACCAACATCATCGGCAACCCCCTCGATACGACGGTCGCGATCCACTACCTGATCTTCGACGGTGTTCTGGCCCGCTATCCGGGCCTGAAGATCGTGGCGGTCCATGGCGGTGCATTCGTCGCGGCCTATGCCGCGCGCATGGATCATGCCTGGG
>JAQCFD010000094.1 GCA_027618305.1 Pseudomonadota bacterium | reverse complement strand
CGGCATCCTGACCGAGACCTCGATCGGGGCTCTGTTCATCGCCGGTATCATTCCCGGGATTCTGATGACTCTCGGCTATTCGGCGACGATCGCCGTTAAATGCATGATCAATCCCGAGTTGGGCCCGGTCGGCGAACAGTTCACCTGGGGCGAAAAGATCCGCTCGCTCACCAAGGTGACACCTGTCTTCCTGACGTTCCTTGTTGTGATCGGCGGAATTTACACGGGCGTCTTCACCCCGACCGAAGCCGCCGGTGTGGGCGTGCTCGCACTGCTGGTTATTTCCCTTGTGATGCGGCGGCTGAACCTGACCAACCTCAAGGAATCGCTGCTCAAATCCATGCACACCTCGGCGATGATTTTCATCATTATCATCGGCGGTCACATGATGGGCAAATTCGTCGTGCTGACCGGCCTGACGACGGGCGTCGTCGACTGGATCACGGCGGCCAATTTCTCGCCGCTGATGGTCATGCTGATGATCAGCCTGCTGTTCATCGTGCTGGGCATGGTGCTGGACGTCTGGGGCATGTTGATCCTGACGATCCCGTTCACGATGCCGATCATCCTGGACCTGGGCTACAGCCCGGTCTGGTATGGCATTTATGCGGTGATCATGGCCGAACTGGCGCTGATCACACCGCCGGTGGGAATCAACGTCTATGTGATGGCGAAGATGGCGCCCGACGTGCCGTTGACGAAGATATTCAAGGGCGTCGCGCCCTTCTTCATCTTCACGCTGTTCCTGGTCCTGCTGATCACCCTGTTCCCCGAAATCGTGTTGGTCCTGCCGCGCGCAGCGGGCATGGGCGTCTTCTGATCGGGATGGTCTTAAACGGGCTTTCGTTTTAGCGTAACGCGCGGCGTTTCGGGTCCGGGGCCATCTCCGGGCCCTATTCTGCTTTTAGGGGAAACGCCGCGGCCTGCCGCGGCAATTGCGCCAATGTTTGTGACGGCGCGTCCGTGCCCCGCATGTCGTCCTCCACCGGAATTTCGCGACGCCGGCGATCCGGGCCGGTGAATGTTTGCGTCCGCACGAACGGACGCGGATTGGTGAGCAAGCTCTTCAGGCGGGCGCCTACGCCCTTGACCGTGACCGGCTTGGCCAGGAATTCCGTCACGCCCGCGTCACGCGCTGCCTCGACATGCTGCTTTTCCGAATAGCCTGTGATCATGAGGACCGGGACCCGGGTCGCCGGGTGGGTCAAGTCGTCACGCAGCATGCGGGTGAATTCGAGTCCGTTCACCGGCTCCATCATCATGTCGGTGATGATGACATCGGGAATCAGCAACTTGCTGTCGTTGAGCGCCGTCACGCCATTCCTTGCCTCGCGCACCTGAGAGACAGACAACGCCTCGAGAATGCTGCGTAACAGGCGGCGCATGTGATCGTTATCGTCAACAATCATCACCGTGAGTTCCGACAAATCATTGCCGTTCAGATTGATCACAAGCATCCCCGGTAACAGGCTTCTGGCATCTGGTGATCAGATGCGCGTAAAAACATTCAACAACCGTTAAACTAGGCTTTGTTTGGTTAACAAATGCTTTCGGACGGCAATGTGTGCAGGCCGCGCAACCATGCGCCACACGTGCCGTTTTTCCGAAGCGCTGAAAGAAGGAAATGGCAATGAGCGACAGCGTCGACATCTATCACAACCCCCGCTGCAGCAAGTCGCGGGCGACCCTGGAACTCCTGGAATCACGGGGGATCGATGTTTCCGTGATCGAATACCTGAAAGAGCCGCCGGACGAGATCGAGTTGCGCCAGCTGCTCAGCCTGCTGGGCATCTCTGCACGTGAATTGCTCCGTAAGAGCGAGGAGCCGTACAAGCAACTCAACCTTGCCGATCCGTCGAAAACAGAAGACGAAATTATCGCGGCGATCGTTAAATTTCCGATCCTGATGGAGCGTCCGATCGTGACGACGAGCAGCAAGGCGCGTATCGGTCGGCCACCGGAAGCCGTGCTGGAGATTCTCTAGCCGCCCGATGACAACCCCGCGTCCGATCTCCTATGCGGCAGGGCCAGGTCACACCCGGTCCTTTCGCGAAACGACCTACGCATTCCGCGCGGGCCACGAGACACCGCGCGATTTTCTCGAGCGCTATATCGACCGGATCGCCGCATCCGAAGATGATATTCATGCCTTCGTCACGCTGACAATCGACAGCGCCCGGGCCGCCGCCGACGCCGCCACCCAGCGCTATCGTGACGGCAAACCCGCGTCAGCGATCGACGGGTTGCCGCTCGGGCTCAAGGACATCATCCAGACCGCGGGGGTACCGACCCAGGCGGGCAGCCCCATTTATGCGGGCTGGATGCCGGAACGCGATTCACCCGTTACCGCGGCACTGAAACGCGCCGGGGCGACCATCGTCGGCAAAACCGCAACGACCGAATTCGCCTATGGTGCCATCACGCCGGCGCGCAATCCCTACGACCGCGAACGCACGCCCGGCACGTCATCGAGCGGCTCGGCAGCCGCGGTCGGCGACGGCATGTTGCCGGCGGCGATCGGGACCCAGTTGATGTCTTCGGTCATGCGGCCGGCCAGCTATTGCGCCCATGTGGGCGTCAAACCCACCTATGGCGCCATTCGTCAGGACGCGATCCATCCCTTCTCGCCTTCCGGAGAGCATGTCGGGGTTCACGCCCACGCCCTGGAGGACGCCTGGCAAATTCTGCAGGTGCTTGCGACGGAGGCGGGTCCCGTCCCGGGTTCGCGCGGGCTTACCGGCCCTATCGAACTGCCCGCCAGACACGCGCCGAAACGCCTCATGCGCATGTATACGCCGGGCTGGAAAATCGCCGATGCCAGTGTGCGTGCGGCCTTCGAAGACGCATTGTCCAGATTGTCGGATGCCGGCATCGACATCGTCGAGCCCGGCAGCGCGCCCGCGCTGCAGGCCATCGAGGATGACTTCACCCGCGCCGACGGGTGCGTGACGGAGGTGGCAGCCTTCGAGATGCGCTGGCCGTTTTTCGAATATGAACGTGAGGGACATCAGTTCCACGGGCGGATCGAACGCCTGCTGGAGCGCGCCCACACGATCACGCTGGAGGACTACAACGCCGCCCTGGCATGGAAGGACGCGTTCCGTGAACGCTATTTGGCGACCGCGCAGGTGATCGATGGGGTCATCGGCCTGACCGCACCCGAGATCGCGCCCGTCGGGCTCGAGAATCTCGGCAATCCGCTCATGTGTTCACCCGCCTCCTGCATGGGGGCGCCGGCCATCACCCTTCCCGCCTTGTCCGCAGACGACCTGCCCCTCGGCTTGCAACTGATCGGCTATCACGGCCGCGACGCCGACCTGTTTGCCCTCGCCAACTGGGTCGACGATGCCCTTGTGCGCTAGGCGGAGGGCCGTCCGGTGAAAGTCTGCATCGTCGGCGCCGGTGCGATCGGCGGCATTCTGGCGGCACGGCTGGCGCGCGCCGGACATGACGTCTCGGCCATTGCACGCGGCGCCCATCTGCTGGCCATCCAGGAACGCGGCCTGACCCTGAAATGGGCGGGTGAGACATTCATGGTCGACATACGCGCCGTCGCCGATGCCGCCGACCTGGGGCCCCAGGACTACGTCATCCTGACTCTCAAGGCGCCCGCCCTGCCCGGCATTGCCGCGTCGCTCACGACTCTTCTCGGCCCGGACACAGCCATTGTCACGGCCATGAACGGGGTGCCCTGGTGGTTTTGCCATGCGCTCACGGGGCCGCTGGCGGGGCGGTCGCTGTCGTCGACGGATCCGAACGGCCTGTTGGCTGAAACCCTGACCCGGGAACCCCTGCTTGGTTGTGTGGTGCATGCCGGTGCCTCGGTCCCGGAACCGGGGGTCGTGGATCATGCCGCCGGAAACCTCTTCATCGTCGGCGACGCGAGCCGGCGCGCGTCTGCCCCGGCCGGCGCACTGGCCGATGCCTTCACCGACGCAGGCCTCGACGGGCGCGCCAGCGACAACATCCATGGTGAAATATGGATGAAACTGATCGGCAATATGGGCATGGGTCCGATCTGCGCGCTGACCGGCGCCACCCTGGCCGGATTGGCGGGGGATGCGGATGTCCGGCCGATCGCGGCCGCGATGATGCGGGAGGCCATGGATGTGGGCACGGCGCTCGGCCTGCCGATGACTATGAGCGCCGAGGCCCGCATCGACCTGGGCGCCGAACTGGGTGAATTCAAGCCCTCGATCCTGCAGGACCTGGAACGCGGCCGCCCGCTCGAGATCGATGCCATGGTCACCGTCGTCTCGGAAATGGGCGCGATTGCGAACATTCCAACCCCGACGGTCGATACGGTCCTTGCCCTGCTGCGCGGGCGCGCCCGACGCGACGGCCTCTATTGACCGCACGTATGGCACAACGCAAATCCTCGCTCGCGGTCCTGTTCGCGATGATGTTCTCTAGCCAGCTGGCGCTGACAATATTCTTGCCGGCGGTCCCGGATATCGCACGCGACCTCAACACGACCCTCGGCCGGACCCAGCTCATCATCCCGGCCTATCTGATCGCCTTTGCATTCATGCAGCTTATCGTCGGGCCGCTGTCCGACAGGTTCGGGCGGCGGCCGGTCATCATGGGCGGTGTCGCACTATTCATGCTCGCCAGCCTGGCCTGTGCCTTCGCGACGGACATCTGGCAATTGCTTGGCGGGCGGTTCTTCCAGGCCGCGGGCGCCTGCGCATCCATTGTCGTCGGACGGGCGACCGTCCGCGACACCAACGACGGCAAGGCCGCCGCCCAGGCAATGTCCTATGTGGCGATCTCGCTGGGAGTCGGGCCGGCGGTCGCCCCACTGATCGGTGCCGAACTCGTCGAAACCTTCAACTGGCGGGCAACCTTCCTGGCAACCGCGCTCGCAAGCGGTCTGTCGCTTCTGGTCGCCATCCCAGTGCTGCGTGAAACCCTGCCTGCGCATGCGCGCGAACGAATCGACATCTTTCAGCTCGCGCGCGGTTATCTCGCCCTTTTCCGACGCGCCGGTTTCATGGGCTACAGCCTGACCATCTCGTTCCAGAGCGCGATCTTCCAGGTCTTCATGACCGCGGCTCCCATCGTGCTGATCAGCCAACTCGGCGTCTCGCCGAAGGTCTTTGGTCTGTATCTGATGGTCATTCCCATCGCCTTCATCGCCGGAAGCTTCGCCTCAGGACGACTTGTAAGGTTCCTGCCGGTCGACCTGATCATTGGCACAGGATGCACGATGGGGGTCCTGGGCGGCCTTCTGCAGGCGGCACTCGCGTTAACCGGCAACGCAACGCCCACGCTGATTGTCGTGGCCATCCTGATCTCCAACTTCGGCACCGGTCTGGTCCTCGCCAACTGTTATGCACAGGCACTGAACACTGTCCCGCCCGCCTTCGCGGGGGCCGCGTCGGCGCTCAGCGGATGCCTGCATATGGGCTGGGCCTTCACCATGTCCCTGATCGTGGCAAACCTGCCCCACAGCCTGTCCCTGCAAATGGGACTGGCGCAAACGGTCACGACGATATTGAGCCTGACCGTATTCCTGCTGGTTGTGCGGACCTATGGACGGCGGGGCGGCTAGCCCCTGCGAAGGTTAGACTTGCGCTGTCAGTCCGGCCGCCTCGATACCGGCCACCGCGCAGGCTTCGTCATTGTCCGAGCTGTCGCCCGTGACGCCGACCGCACCGGCAACATTGCCATCTGCATCGCGGATCAGCACGCCACCCGCGACCGGGATCACGCGTCCGCCTGAGGCAGCGGCAATCGCGACGCCGAAATGCTCACGGGTCAGGAAATCCGTCTCGTTGGCGCGCGAGGACCGGCCGATGGCCAATCCGCCCCAGGCTTTGCCGAAGGCGATCTCGAACCGCATGATTCCGCTTTTGTCTTCGCGCTGCATCGACACGAGATGACCGCCATCGTCGAGAACGACAATCGTCAGCGGGCCGATACCGAGATCCCGCCCCTTGGCCTGGCCGGCCGCGATGATCTTGTTCGCCTGTTCCAGTGTCACCTTCGCCATACTCTTGCTCTCCAACGGATTGTTTGTGTTCAGGATGTTGGCCGCAGAGTAGACGCCGACCCCACCGAAAACCAGACCGACCGCGCGGGATTTTTCACTCTGTCGGTCTTACTCCGCGGCGGCGGCGTTACGTCTCTGGTTGGCATAGGCACCGGCCAGATAGTCCGCGAAGAAATCACCGTAGCGAAGCGGCTCGTACTTGCCCGGATGCTCCGCAGTGCAGCAGCTTTCGACCGGTGAGATGATATCGTCCAGATCGGGGTTGAAGAAAAAAGCCAGCGAGTACCGGTCCTCGGTCGTGGCGGCCGTTACGCGATGGGGCGACGCCAGAAAACGATCGTTCGACCAGCGCCGCATCATGTTGCCCGCGTTGACGATCAGGCTGGCTTCCTTGCGCGGATGGTCGACCCATTCGCCGTCCGGAGACTTGATCTGCAAGCCCGGCTGATTGCTCTGGGGCAGCATGGTGATGAAGCCGGCATCGGTATGGGAGGCCGAGCCGAACTGATCCTCGCGGAGCGCGCCAATCGCGGGGTACTTCACCATGCGGACCAGGATTGTCGGGTCCCTGAAATAGCCACTGAAGTAATCCGCCGGCATCCCGAGCGCACGCGCATAGACGGGCAGCATGCGGTAGCCTAGATCGGCCATCATGGTGTGAAAGACCATCTGAGACTCCCGGAAACCCGGTGCTTTTTCGCTATCAGGCCATTGATTGAGGCACCGAAACCGCTCACCGGAGACCACCTTGGGGTCATCGGGGGCCCGGTCCTGATGGTAGGTGAGGTTCTCCATCGCGTTGCTCTTGAGCCCTTCGGTGCCGTCGACCGAGTGGTTTTTGTTCAGCGACAGGCCCATCGGCACATAGCCGATCTGGTGCGTGTTGACCTTCAGCTTCATTTTTTCGTCGTTGGGCAGATCGTGGAACTGCTTCGAGCCGGCGAAGGCCGCATCGACCGTGCCCCAATCGAGGCCATGGTTGACCAGCATCATGAATCCGACCCGCTCGAAGGCATCGCGCACCTGGGCAGCCAGATCTTCCAGCGCGCCGTTTTCGCCGGCGATAAAGGGGCCGATATCCAGAATGGGGAATTCATCTTCGGTCGCGGTTCGATACGGGCGTTCGCTGGCTGTGGTGGACGGCATGTCGGGACTCCTGTTGGCGCGCGGGCGCGGGGCCTGAATTTCGGTGAAGCTTTTCCCATTCCCCGACGACCGACAAGTTTTGGAAATCGCGCGTCTCACCGGCTAAGACTCGATACAGAGCATTCTGGTGCCATGCGTCTGGTGTGGCACACCGGGGATGCGTCACGTCAAACCCGATCGATGCCAAAGGAGCGAGCGATGAACGAGACAATAGGTGTAGTGGGCCTGGGGGCCATGGGGTCCGCCATGGCGATCATGCTGATCAAGGCTGGCTATTCGGTGATCGGCTATGACCCGCGCGACGCCGCCCTCGATGAACTCGAAGCCAATGGTGGGCGCCGTGCGGGAAGCCCGCGCGATGTCGCCGACGCTGCCGACGTCGTGATCCTCTCCCTGCCGACCGTCGAGGCCTTCCAGGCCGTCCTGCGCGAACAGGGCAGCATCCCGTCGAGCGGCAAGGACGGCCTGATTATCATCGACACCTGCACCCTGCCGATCCCGGTCAAGGCGGAAGGCGCGCGCATGGCCGAAGCGGCCGGCATGACCTTGATCGACGGCACGGTCAGCGGCAACCGGGACATGATTCTCGCCAAGACGCTGACCGCCTATATGAGCGGCGATGAAGCCGCCTATGCTAAGTGTTCGGACGTCCTCTCCGCCTTCACCCGGAAGCACAGCTTCGTGGGTGAATTCGGCAATGCCAGCCGCATCAAGTTCGTCATCAATCATCTGGTCTGTGTGCTGACGGCGGCAAACGCCGAAGCGATGGCCCTGGCGCTCAAGGCCGGGCTGAAGGCGGACGACGTGTTCGATCTGGTGAAGGACAGCGCCGCGAACTCGGTTCTCTGGGAAATACGCGGCCCGATGATGGTCAGCGAGGATTACACCAGCTCGCGCGGCAACTTCGGCATGGCATCGAAGGACGGCCCGGTGATCGGTGCCTTTGCACAAGAGATGCATTATCCTGCACCCTTGTTCCAGACCGCGCTGCAAATGCACCAGGCGGCCGTTGGCATGGGCATGTACGACATCGACACGGCCGCGCTCTGCAAGCTGTACGAGACGATTTCCGGCACCGAACGTTAGCCGCACGGCCGTTGTTTGAGTGATACCGACACTGCGTGGCGGGCTCGCCGCATATAGGAGAATCCCCATGGGCGACATTGTTTACCTTGATTACGACGCGGACACGCTTTTCGCCGAGTATAACAACCGTGGAAAAGTGCCCGAATTCGAGTCGCACATCGCCGACGGCAAGGCGCGCAGCGACCAGCTCCGCGCCGGGGCCCAGAACGCCCGGATCGATCTTCGCTATGGGGACGGGAAACGAGACCGGTTCGATCTTTTCCTGCCGGCGGCGCCGAACCCGCCGCTCCATATCTTCATCCACGGCGGTTACTGGCAGTGGAACGACAAGGACGATTACGCCTATCTGGCCAAGCCGTTCCTGGAGGCCGGGATCGGCTTCGCCAATCTTGAATACACCCTCTGCCCCGAGGTCACGCTGGCCGAATTGGTCGATCAGGTGCGTCGCGGGGTTGCGCATATCTGGCAAAACGGTTCCGACCTCGGCTACGACCGCGACCGGATTCAGGTCAGCGGCCATTCCGCAGGCGGGCACCTGACCGGGGTGGTCCTGACGACCGACTGGAAAGCCTTCGATGGCGCCCTGCCGGCAAATGTCGTGAAAAGCGCCATGCCGATCAGCGGTGTTTTCGACATCGAGCCGATCCGGCACACGCCGATCGGCGATCCGTTGGGGCTCGACGCGGTCAGCGCCGCCGCCCTCAGCCCCATGTTCGCCCTGCCCCGCACCAAGGCGAACATGGTCGTGGCGCTTGGCTCCCATGAAGGACGCGAGTTCCACCGGCAGGCCGAGGCCTTCGCCACACATTGCCGCAGTCATGGTGCGGATGTCAGAATCGCCAGCGTGCATGGCGGCAATCATTTCAGCGTGCTCGAATCCCTTGCCGCAAGCGACGGCCAATTGTTCGGTTTGGCACGCGAAATGCTGCTGGGCTAGCCACGACACCGCTTGTCGCGACGCGGGGGCCGGGGTCAAAATCCCGATCCTTCTTGACCGCAAATCACTGGTTCCGGGCGTGACCCCCACAACCGACAATTCGAAGACTTCGCGCGCCGATGTCTGGCAGCGCATTTCCGTTGTGGTTGTGACCCATCACAGCCGCGCGGTCATCGAGGATTGCCTGGCGGGCGTTGGCGACAATGCCGAGGTGATCGTCATCGACAACGCCAGCGACGACGGCACGCCGGATCTGGCGCGCCGCCTGTTGCCCCATGCGAACATCCAGGAGAATACGGTTGGCGTGGGCTACGGGGCGGGTGCCAACCAGGGTCTCGCGAAGGTCACCTGCGAGTTTGCCCTGCTGGCCAATCCAGATTCCAGGGTCGACACCGCAGCACTTGAACGATTGCTGGAAGCCGCAGACGCTTACCCGGATGCCGCACTTCTCGCTCCTTGCATACACGACGATGCCGGCGCGTATGAGCCGGCGCACGATGCCGAACTCTTCCGGCGGCACCTTCTTCCCCCACGGACCGGCGAAGCGCCGCCTGACGGGCCATGTTGCGCGGATTACCTGTCCGGCGCGGTGGTTCTGCTGCGCATGTCGTCATTCCGGGACATCGGGCCATTCGACGACGCCATCTTTCTGTATTACGAAGACGATGATTTCTGCATGCGCATACGACAGGCAGGCTTCAGCGCCATTCTGGTGCCACAGGCGCTGGTCTATCATGGCGGTGGCGGGTCGGTACGCCCGAGCGCCCATTACCGTTGGGAGAAATACTGGCACATGGCCTGGTCACGTCTCTATCTTGAGCAAAAATATCATGGCCCGGCGGCCTGTGCCGCCATCGCCTGGGCAAACCTGCTGCGCTACGCCCTGAAGGCGCTCGGGAATGGTCTGACCCTTCGCCGCGCGAAGGCCTGGCGCGATCTCGCGCGGCTGTTTGGGACGGCCGGCTACCTGCTCCACATCCCGGCGTCCCGAACGGTCGCCCGCGCCAGACCCCTGCACGCTGATACCGAGACACGATGAGCAATCCCGATCAGGACTTCTGGCGCGGACGACGCGTTCTCGTGACCGGCCACACCGGCTTCAAGGGGGCCTGGCTGAGCGCCTGGCTGGAAATGCTGGGCGCCGAGGTGCATGGCTTCGCCCTCGCGCCCGACCCGGGTGCGAACCTGTTTCGCGATTTGGGCGAATGGACGTACCTCACCTCCATGACCGGTGACATCCGCGATCGCGAGGCCGTTGAAATCGCCTGCGCTGCCGCCGACCCGGACATCGTCATCCACCTTGCCGCGCAGTCACTGGTCCGCCGCGCCCATCGTGACCCGTTGGGCACCTATGCCACCAATGTGCAAGGCACCGGCAATTTGCTGGAGATGCTCGGCACCTGTGCGGGGCTCGGGGCGATTTTGGTCGTCACCAGCGACAAGTGCTACGCCAACGACAATAGCGGCCGTCCCTTCGTGGAATCCGATCCGCTGGGCGGCAGCGAACCCTATGGCGCATCGAAGGCGGCACAGGAGACACTCAGCGCGGGCTGGCGCAAAGGCATCCTGGAGACCCGAGAGCGCGCACCACGGCTCGCGACGGCGCGCGCCGGCAACGTCATCGGCGGTGGCGACTGGTCAGAGGATCGGATCCTGCCCGATCTCTTCCGGGCCATCGGTGCGGGCGGTGCCCTCGAGGTCCGCAACCCGGACGCGACGCGCCCCTGGCAGCATGTCCTCGACGTGCTCGCGGGCTATATGCGCTACACGGAAGCCCTTGTGCGGGACAAGGAATCGAGGCTGCCGACGGCGCTCAACTTCGGCCCCGATATTGCGGCAGCCCGGCCGGTGCGTTCGGTTCTGGAACGGGTGATCGAAACGGCCCGCACC
>JAQCFD010000093.1 GCA_027618305.1 Pseudomonadota bacterium | reverse complement strand
TGGCGCGTTTGCGTCGCCAAGGCAGTCCACCCGAGTGTTTTGCAGGAGCCGGCGGCATGTCCGGTGTGACGCGTACGACGGGCTCGCGCGGTGGTGCCGGGGACGGTTCAACGGGCGGTTCGGGCGCGACGGGTTCGATGGCGGGGCCGACCGGGTCTGCTTCGAACGCTGGTTCGTTCTGTACGGACGGCTCCGCATCGAATTCCGGTTCGGCATCGAATCCCGGCGCGTCGGTCCCGAAGGGTTCTGCGGTCTCTTTCGGAGCCGACCAGACGAAATCTTCGCGTGGTGCGAGCGGTGCCGGTTTGGGCGCGCGTCGTCCGAACATCGTTCCCAGAGCCACCAGTAAAAGCGCGGCACCCAATAATGCGGTTGCGAGCCACATGCTCGGAATTGGCAGGAGGGGCACGGCCGCCGGCGCGGCAATCCGGGCCACGAGCACCGTGATCAGCAGGATCGTCGCGAGCACGCCGATCCCGACCTCGACGATCGAAAGCCAGATCATCGCAAACGATGCGCCGAGCATGGCCATGGCCGCGCAGGTCAGCACCAGCAGAACAAGCTGGTCTTGCGTATAGGGCCAAACGAAAATGCCGGGTGAATCCGCCGTCGGCGCAAACATGATGTCGGTGCCGGCCATCAGGCCTGTGGTGATGAACAGGAAGACAATGGTGGTCGCCAGGACATGCTGACGCCGTCGGGGGCCGAAGATGCGGGCGATGAGGAAACCACCAAATCCCAGACAGATGGTCGCCGCGATGGTTGACCCGATCCCGAATCCCTCAAGCGGACTCTTTCGGGCGAAGTCGCCCAGATAGGTGGTGGCGGCATGTCCGGTGAACGCCATCGCGATCAACAGCGCGTAAATTTGCGGCCCGGTGAGAACAAATCCCAGCGCGGCGCGCGCATCGGCGCGCAGTTCTGCAGAGAAGAGCGCATTCGGACGGCCGCCGCGCGCACGGCCCATTGCCCGGAACAGGGCGAGGACGAGAAGGACCGTCAATACGATTGCCAGCCAGCCCATCGGTTCGATCGCTTTCAACCCAGCCAGATCCGTCAGGGCCGCGATGCGGTCTTCGGTCTCCGGGCGCGTCAGCAGGCCGACGAGGGCAACCAGAATGAAGGGGCCGAGGATGAGGCCAGGCATACCGGCGGCGATCTGCCGATGCGACCCGTAATGGCCGAGGACCAGAATAGGCAGCACCAGCAGGGCGCCGGCACCCAGGTTGAGGGTCGTGCGCCCCCACTGGAATGTCGATGATGAACCGATGGCCAGTATCGCCACGACGGCGATGACGATCGAGAGCACGGCGAGGAAGGTGGCCTTGCGCCCGCCGATAACATAGGCGATCAGCAGGCCGATGATGCTGCCGGCAATCATCGAACCCGGTTGTGCGGCAAGCGAAAGCGCGTATGCGGTGCCTCCGGCTGCGTCGGCCTCATTTCCTGCGGCCGAAATCGACAGGAATTGCAGCACTGGTATCAGCGCTGCCGGCAACGCGACCAACAGGACGAGAGAAATCAGTGGCAAGCGCACATGCGCGATGTCATCCGGCTCGTTTGTCACATCAGTGCCTACATGCCTTTGTATGCGTGCGTCGGGCTACCTGTTCTGCCGATTGTCGACGAGGTCGTCGACCACGGACGGGTCGGCAAGTGTCGAGGTGTCCCCAAGCTGGTCATGTTCGTTGGCCGCGATCTTGCGCAGGATGCGCCGCATAATTTTTCCCGACCGGGTCTTGGGCAGCGCGGGCGCCCATTGCAGCAGATCCGGGGTCGCGATGGGCCCGATTTCCTTGCGCACGAACTTGATCAGCTCGGTGCGCAAATCATCAGTGCTTTCCACGCCAGCCTTCAGGGTGACGTAGGCGTAGATGCCCTGCCCCTTGATGTCGTGGGGATAGCCGACGACCGCGGCCTCGGCGACATCGTCATGCTCGACCAGCGCGCTTTCCACTTCCGCCGTTCCCAAGCGGTGGCCCGAGACGTTGATGACGTCATCGACGCGGCCGGTGATCCAGTAGTAACCATCCTCGTCGCGGCGACAGCCGTCGCCGGTGAAGAACCGGCCGGGATAGGCGGTGAAGTAAGTCTCCGCGAAACGCTGGTGATCGCCATAGACCGTGCGCATCTGGCCCGGCCAGCCGCCGTCGATGCACAGGATGCCTTCGCACGTGCCCTCGAGCTCATTGCCTTCGGCGTCGACGATGATCGGCTTGATCCCGAAGAAGGGCAATGTCGCCGATCCCGGTTTCAGCATGGTCGCGCCGGGCAGCGGCGTCAGCAGGATGCCGCCGGTCTCGGTCTGCCACCAGGTGTCGACGATCGGGCAGCGGTCGTCGCCGACCACCTGGTGGTACCAGTGCCAGGCCTCCGGGTTGATCGGTTCTCCGACCGTGCCCAACAGGCGGATCGATTTGCGCGAGGTCTTCTTCACCGGCGCGTCGCCTTCGCGCATCAGCGCGCGGATCGCCGTCGGGGCGGTGTAGTAGATGTTGACCTGATGCTTGTCGCAGACTTCCCAGTGGCGTGATGCATCCGGGTAGTTGGGCAGGCCCTCGAAGATCAGGGTCGTGGCACCGTTCGCCAGCGGGCCGTAGACGATGTAGCTGTGGCCCGTGATCCAGCCGCAGTCGGCGGTGCACCAGTAAACATCACCGTCGTGGTAGTCGAAGACATATTGGTGCGTCATCGACGCGTAGACCATGTAACCGCCGGTCGTGTGGAGCACGCCCTTCGGTTTGCCGGTCGAACCCGAGGTATAGAGGATGAACAGCGGGTCCTCCGCGTCCATCGGCTCCGGCGGGCAGTCGGCTGACTGCGCATCACACAACTCGTGGTACCAGACGTCCCGGCCCTCGACCCAGTTGATGTCGGCGCCGGTGCGGTTCACCACCACGACCTTGTCGATGTGCTCAACCGTGAGCTTCTCGATCGCCTGATCCACATTGTCCTTGAGGGGGATCTTGCGGCCACCGCGCAGGCCCTCGTCGGAGGTGATGACAAAGGAGGATTCACAGTCGTGAATGCGCCCCGCAATTGAGTCCGGCGAGAAGCCGCCGAACACGACCGAATGCACGGCGCCGATGCGCGCGCAGGCGAGCATGGCGATGGCGATCTCGGGGATCATCGGCAGGTAAATGGTGACCCGGTCGCCCTTCTTGACGCCGAGTGATTTCAGCCCGTTGGCGAATTTGCAGACGCGTTCGTACAGCTCGTTGTAGGTCAGCTTGGCGTCGTCCTTGGGATCGTCGCCCTCCCAGATGATCGCGGTCTGGTCGCCGCGCGTCGCCAGGTGCCGGTCGAGGCAGTTCGCCGACGCGTTCAGCACCCCGTCATAGTACCATTTGATATGCAGATCGGCTGTGTTCCACGACACATCGCGGACCTGGGTGTAGGGCTTGATCCAGTCGAGGCGTTTGCCCTCGTCGCCCCAGAACCCGTCCGGGTCGTCGATCGAGCGCTGGTACATCTCCTGATACTTGGCGTTGTCGGCCCAGGCGCGGTTTGCCCATTCGTCCGGGACGGGAAACTTCTCGCGGAACATGGCGCGTACTCTCCCTTTGTGATCGCGTTGTCCGGCGTTTTCGTGCTTGGGCCCGCCCCGCAGGGGTGGGCCGGGTGCCGCCGGGTTCGTTGCGGCGTATTATCGGGAAATCGGTGCGGCCAGACAACCGCGGCAGTATAGCAGCATCCTGTTCTTTATGATGAATTGGTGGGCTTCTTTTGGGTCAGGCGCCGAAGAGAACCATCCCGTCATCGTCGACCATCACCGGCAGCTGCGTCAGGGATCTGCCGACACAAGGTCCTTTGACGCAATACCCGTCTTCCTTGCGGAACAATGCCCAGTGGGTTGAGCAGAGAATCAGCTTGCGATCGACGTCGAGAAAGGTATCGGGTTTGAACTCCAGATGCGTGCCCTGATGGGGGCAGACGTTCATGTAGCAATACAGCACGCCGTCCTCGTCGCCGGGGATCACAAAGACCGGCGTCCTGGCGTCGGGCTTGTCCTTGAAGATGCGCTCCAGGATGAAGCCCTTCCCGGCCTCGCCGATCTCGTCGACATGACACAACACACGGCGGTTGCCGCGCATCACCGGCTTGGCCGGCGTGTCTGGATCTGATTCGGTCATAGAGTGTGCCTTTCCCGGGCCTCGCCCTTCGACAAGCTCAGGGTGAGGCCCTCATACTGAACCTTTCGAAGCATGAGGGTTTGTACGTGCCTAGGGCTTCACACCCGCCATGCGGCACACTTCGCGCCATTCAGCGGCGGTGACCGGCTGCACCGACAGGCGTGAATTGTTGGCCAGCACCATGTCGGCAAGCTTCGGGTTCGACTTGACGTCGGCGAGTGTGACCGGGGTCTCGACCGGCTTCACGGTCTTGATGTCGACCATGCCGAAGCGGCCGGAGTCGTCCGTGTGGTCGGGGTAGTGGGCGCGCTCCACTTCAACGATTCCGACGACTTGCTTCTCGTTCACCGAATGATAGAAGAAGCCTTTGTCGCCGACCTTCATGGCCTTCATGTTGTTGTTGGCCTGATAATTCCGCACCCCGTCCCAATGTTCGGTGCCCTTTTTGACCTGGTCGTCCCACGACCAGGAGCCCGGTTCGGACTTGAAAAGCCAGTACGCCATGTCTTTTGTTCCTTTCGCCCGGGCCCTTCGAGACGCGACCTACGGTCGCTCCTCAGGGTGAGGGTGGTTTCATGTCCTCATGCTGGGGAGGCCCGCGTCCGCAGAATGTGGGCCGTCTCGAAGCATCGTAAATCAGCCCTCGGCGCGCAGGGGGCGCGCCAGAATTCCGGCGATGGTCTCGCCCACCTGCGCACCGTCATGAAGAATGGCGCTGACGGCCGCACAGATGGGCATTTCGACACCTAATGTGGCGGCACGGGTGAGGACGGCGGGCGCGGTGGTGGCCCCCTCGGCGACGGATGTTTTGCCGCCGATCGCGTCGGCAAAGGAAGCGCCTGCGCCGAGGGCGGCGCCGAGGCTGTAGTTGCGCGACGCCGTGGAGGTGCAGGTCAGGGTCAGATCGCCGAGGCCGGACAGGCCCATCAATGTGCGCGGGTCTGCGTCGAGCGCGGCGGCGAACCGGGTGATCTCGGCAAGGCCGCGGGCGATGACGGCGGCGCGGGCGTTCTGGCCGAGCGCTCGTCCCTCGACGATACCGCAGGCGATGGCGATGACATTCTTGATGGCGCCGCCAACCTCGGCGCCGACCAGATCGGTCGCGGTGTAGGGGCGGAAGGAAGGCGTGCCGAGCGCGGTTGCCAGACGGGCAGCCGTGTCGGCATTGGCGCTGGCGAGCGTGACGGCGGTCGGGAGGCCGCGCGCCACTTCGGCGGCGAAAGTGGGGCCGGACAGCACGGCCAGGTCCGTGCCCGGTGCGGTTTCCTCGGCCACCTCGTTCATCAGCTTGCCGGTGTCGAGCTCGATACCCTTCGAACATATGATCATGGGCGTGCCCGGCGCGGGTGCCAGTGCGGCCAGGGTGGGGCGCAGGAACTGGGCCGGGGTCACCATCACGATCGCATCGGCCCCGTCGGCGGCATGGGAAAGATCGTCGGTCGCCCTGATTGCCGGATCGAGCGCGATTCCGGGCAGGAAAACCTTGTTCTCATGATCGTCGTTGATGGCGGCGGCGGTTTGCGCCTCATGGGCATGGATCACCACATCGCGCCCGGCGCGACTCGCCACGGCGGCGAGGGCGGTCCCCCAGGCGCCGGCTCCGATGACGGCTATCCGTTGCATGGGCGGTTCCTAGCTCAGATTGATCGCGACGGAGATGCGGGTGCCGTCGCCGAAATAGGGTCGCACCGCATGGGAGACCCAGGACGGGAACATCAGCACGGTGCCGGGCATGGGGCTGATGGATTCACTGGCACCGAAGGCGGCGCCACCGGATACGTTCGGCACCAGTTCCGGACGGAACATGGCCGGCGCGACGCCACGCGGGTCCTGGAGTTCGAACTGCCCGCCCAGCGACGGGTCACTGGCCGCGCCGCCGTCATCGACATAATAGACGGCCGACCAGACGCAGCCCGGATGGGTATGAAATTCGTTGCCATGTCCCGACCGGTTGACGTTGGCCCAGGCGTTCATGCGCCAGGTCTGGGGTGCCGGCTTGCCGTTTCGGTCGACGGTCAGCGTGTCGGCCATGTGGCGCACGAAGGAAAATAGATAATTCGCCGCGTCCCCGCCCCAGTCCGCCATGTCCCAGGTCGATTGCCAGCCGCCGAGATTGGAATGGGCGGTGGTGGGTTCCTGGTTGGCGCGCGCCAAGATGGTTTCGCGCAATGCTGCGCTGATGCCGGTGCCCTCCGGCAGGGTCGCGATCGCCACGGGTGTGGCGAACAGCGATTGGATGTCGATCTTGATGTTGGGCGTCACGTCCGCGGCCATGATGTTTTTCTCCCGGCGTGCGCAGCTTATTCCGCGGCGTGCAATTCGGCCAGCGGCCAGCGCGGACGGGGCCGAAATTCGAGCGTATCGGGCGCGCCGGTTCGCAGTCTTTCGATCCCGGCCCATGCGACCATGGCGGCATTGTCGGTGCACAGCGCCGGCGGCGGGGCAATCATGGATGCGCCCCGGGCCGCACTGACCTTGGTCAAGGCATTGCGGAGTGTCTGGTTCGAGGCCACGCCGCCCGCCGCCACCAGAACCGGAGAGACATCGGGGTGGCGTGCGGTGAATTCCGCCAGCGCATGCCAGCACCGGTCGGCGAGGACATCGGCGACCGCAGTCTGAAACCCCGCAGCGAGGTCGGCGGCATCCTGTGGGGTCGGGTCGTGGCCGAGATCGAGCGCGGCCTGTCGGACGGCGGTCTTGAGACCGGAGAAAGAGAAATCACAACCCGCCCGGCCCTTGAGGGGCCGCGGCAGCCGAAACCGTGCCGGATCGCCGTTGCGCGCCGCGTCCTCGACGGCTGGGCCGCCGGGAAAACCGAGGCCGAGAAGTTTTGCCGTTTTGTCGAACGCCTCACCGATGGCGTCGTCCATCGTCGTGCCCAGCAGCACATGGCGGCCGACGCCTTCGACGATCAGCAGCTGGCAATGGCCGCCGGAGATCAGCAGCAGCAGATAGGGAAAGGCGACATCGTCGGTGAGGCGGGCCGTCAGCGCGTGGGCCTCGAGATGATTGACCGCGATGAAGGGCAGATCGCGGGCCATCGCGATGGCCTTGGCCGTCATCACCCCGACGATCACCCCGCCGATCAGGCCGGGCCCGCCGGTCGCGGCAATGCCGTCGAGCGCATCCCACTCGACGCCCGCCTCGTCGCGCGCGCGCGCGATGATCGAATCCAGATGTTCGAGATGCGCGCGCGCGGCGATCTCCGGGACCACCCCGCCGAACGGCCGGTGGTCGTCGAGCTGGCTGAGCACCACGTTGGACAAAATCGACCGGTCGTCGGACACGATCGCGGCCGCCGTCTCGTCACAACTGGTTTCAATTCCGAGTACACGCATAGGGATCATATAGCCCATTTGGCGAGCGGCGTCGCAACGTCGGGAATGCGAATTTGAGAAGCAATTTTGCAATCGGCGCGCATGCGGTTATGAATTTTACATGAGCGATACAACATTCCGTATTGGTACCCGGGGCAGCCCGCTCGCGCTTTATCAGGCAAACGCGGTGCGCGACTTGCTGGCCGCGGCGAATCCGGACGCGCCCGCACCCGAGATTGTCCCGATCCGCACCACCGGTGACGCCGTCACGGACCGTCCGCTGGCCGAGCTCGGCGGGAAGGGACTGTTCACCAAGGAGATCGATCGCGCGCAGCTGGATGGCGAGATCGATATCGCCGTGCATTCAGCCAAGGATATGGAAACCTGGCTCGTCGATGGCATCGCCATCGGTGCGGCACTGGAACGCGAGGATCCGCGCGACGCACTGATCGGCGCGTCGTCCATCGCGGCCATTCCCGAGGGCGGCCGGGTCGGGACTGCATCTCTGCGCCGACGGGCGCAATTGCTTGCCGTGCGACCGGACCTGGAGACGATTTTGTTCCGCGGCAATGTGGAGACCCGGTTGCGCAAACTCCGCGAAGGCGAGGCGGATGCGACCCTGCTTGCCTATGCGGGCCTGCGTCGGCTGGGCCGGGATGACGCGGCCGATGCGGTGCTGGAAGTGGATGAGATGCTGCCGGCAGCGGGGCAGGGAATCATCGCGATGACCCATCGCACCGGCGACGACCGGGCCGCGGACGCGCTGCGGGCGATTTCGCATGCGGCCGCGATGCTGTGTCTGCGCGCCGAGCGCGCGATGCTCGATGCGCTCGACGGAACCTGTCACACCCCGATTGCCGGGCTCGCACGTCTGGAGGGCGCGGAGATGCACCTGACCGGGCTCGCGGCCTGGCCCGACGGGCGTGACCTGACGCGCTTGTCTCACACCGGTCCGGCGACCGATCCCGAGTCCCTCGGTCAGGCCGTTGGCACTGAGCTGCGCATGCGAATGGGGTCTGATTTTTTCGCGGCACTCGGCGATTGATATGCGCGTGCTGGTGACCCGGCCCCGGCCCGATGCCGACGACACCGCGTCGGCACTGATTGCGCTGGGTCATGATCCGGTGGTGGCGCCGCTGCTTCGCGTGACGTTTGAAACGGACGCAGACCTCGATCTGTCAGATGTTCAGGCGATCCTGATTACCAGCGCGAATGGCGCGCGGGCGCTGGCGTCGGCGACGGAACGGCGCGATTTGCCTGTATTTGCCGTGGGCGACGCGAGCGCCAACGCCGCCCGGCAATGCGGGTTCGCGCAAACCGAAAGCGCCGGCGGCAATGTGGAAAAGCTGGCCGCGCTGGTTACGGACAGGCTGTCGCCGCGCGACGGACCGCTGGTCCATGTGGCGGGCACGGTGACCGCGGGGGATTTGTCGGGAACCCTCACGAAAGCTGGGTTCGAGGTGAGCCGAGCGGTCCTCTATCGGGCGGAAACGGTGCCGCGTTTGCCCCCGGTGATCGCGGCGCATCTTCGGGATGGTACACTCGATGCGGCGTTGTTTTACTCCCCGCGTACGGCGGCTCAATTCGCGGCGCTCGTTGCAGCCGAGGGTTTGGAACGGCAGTGTGGCCGGATTATCGCTTTCGCGCTGTCGGCAGCGGTCGCGGAAAAGCTTTCAGCGCTCCCGTTTTCGTTGGTCAGAAACGCAAAATCAGCCGATCAGGCCAGCCTGCTCGATGCTTTGAATGCCGCAAGTACATAGGTGTACGTCCCGGATGTTCCACGACAAACGAGAATAAATGGCGCAGACGTTCGAACAAGCGTATGTACGTGTCAGTACGCCAGGAAACACGGGAATCGATCATGAGTGATGAAACCGATCAGCCGGCCAGCAGGATCATTGATGTATTCGGCGGCATTCGCCCGATGGCGGCCCGTCTGGACATCCCGGTCAGCACCGTTCAGGGCTGGAAACAGCGCGACACCATCCCGGCGGGCCGAATGGCGGCGGTTCGCGCCGCCGCCGAGGCCGAGGGGTTCGACCTCGAGACCGATGGGGAGACCAGCCGGGGATCAGGAGAAACCGACGTCACTGCACCCTCTGATGCGACCCGTCCGGAACAGGTGCACGAAACGTCTGACGCGGGCGCATCATTGCTTGGAAAAACGTCCGATCCGGTGATTTCCGCGCCGGAAGATCGTCAGGGAACCCCGGCACGCGGCGGCGGTATCGCGATACTCGCCCTTCTGGTGGCCCTTGGTGTTGGCGGTTGGTTCGGCTGGTCGACGCTGGGTCCGGGGGCGAGCGGGGGCGACAATGCGCGTTTGTCCGCACTCGAAGGCCGGGTTGCGCGCCTGGCCGAGACAAGTGGCGACAGTGCGCCGGCGGCTGACATGGTGGCGGCCCTGACCCGTGATGTTGCCGCGCTGCGTTCGGAATTGGCCGGGTTGTCTTTGCCTGATCTGAATTCTGCCCTGGCGCCCCTGCGGGCCGAGATTGACGGGTTGCGCGATGCGTTGGCGGTCAAAGCCGCCGGGAGTAACGAAAGTGGCTCGCTCGATACCGTACTTCTCTTGCGGCTCGAAGTGATTGATGTCGAGCTCCAGAATGCGACCCAGCTCGCTTCAGCCAACATGCAGACAATTGCCGGCGGGCTGCAAGAGTTTGACATCAAGCTCGCGGCACTCGCGGCGGCCCAGGCGAAATCCCGGGCCGACCTCGGCGCGCGCATCGACGCGCTCGAGGCGGGCCGAAGCGCGGATGAACGCGAACTGTCCCGGGCGTCGACCCTGGCCCTCGCGGCGGGTCAGCTGCGCACCGCGCTGGAACGCGGCGCGCCCTTTGGCGGTGCGCTGGAAATTCTGAAAACAGTGAGTGGCGGCGATCCCCAGCTGAGCCCGGCCCTGATGGCGCTCCAGGGGCTGTCCGAGACCGGTGTTGCGACCGGTCCTGCACTTGAGCTGTCGTTTGCGAGACTGGTGCCCGATCTTCTTGCCGCGGGTCGCATCGGGAGTGATGGCGGCTCCCGGGATCTGGTCGACCGCCTGACCGCGCGGTTCAACGACATCGTCAGCGTGCGGCGCACGGGTGTTGATGTGCAGGGCGATGACGTCGAGGCCCGGATTGCCCGGGCGGAAATTTACCTGGCGGACCGAGATGTTGCGGCCGCACTCATGGAGTTCGACGGTCTCGAGGGACCGGCGGCAGATACGCTCGGGCCATGGTTGGCGCGCGCGCGGGGGCATGTCGATGCCCGCGACGCGCTCTCGGTCATCGAAGAAGAGGCGATCACGCGTCTGCGCGCTGACGGTGGTTCGTGATGTTTCGGTTCCTGATTTATGTGGTCGAGGTCGCCATCGTGGTGGCGATTGCCGTGTGGCTCGCGGATCGCCCGGGCGTGGTTTCGCTCGATTGGCAGGGCTGGCGGATTGAGACTTCTGTTGGCATTTTTGCGCTCTCGGTCTTTCTTTTCGCGGTCGCGGCAGCGGCGATATTCGCGACCTGGCGCTGGCTGCGCCGCCGGCCGCGCGAATGGTCCATGCGCCGCCGTTTGAGCCGCCAGGAGGCAGGCCTGCGCGCGCTGTCAGACGGTCTCGTGGCGATCGCGTCAGGGGATGCCGACAA
>JAQCFD010000092.1 GCA_027618305.1 Pseudomonadota bacterium | reverse complement strand
ATCCTGGATGGCGGGGCTGGCCCTCGTCGCCGACCGCTATCAGGACCGCAGGGTTCTGATGGCCGGGGACGCGGTTCACCTGTTCACGCCAACGGGCGGGTTCGGCATGAACACGGGCGTCGACGATGCAGCCAATCTCGGCTGGAAGCTTGCGGCCGTGGTCCATGGCTGGGCGCCGCCGGCGCTCCTGGACACCTATGAGGCCGAACGTCGCCCGATCGGTCTGCGCAACACGAATATGTCCCATCAATTCGCCAGCGCCGTCGCCGGGCTCGAAATCCCCCCGGAACTCGAAGACGACACGCCGGCCGGACAGGCCGAACGCGAACGGATCGGCGCGCATCTCGCGACCTTCACCGAGGAATTTCGATCGCTCGGCATCCAGCTCGGCGCCCGTTATGACGACTCTCGCCTCATCGTGAGTGATGGCACGGAAGCGCCGTCGGATTCACCCTTCGAATATGTCCCGAGCGCGGTCCCGGGCGGGCGGGCACCGCATATCTGGCTCGGACCTGATGACGCCCTGTTCGACAGTTTCGGCGCGCATTTCACGCTCCTGCGCCTTTCCGGAAACCCACCCGATGCCAATGCGTTGATCGATGCCGCACAGGCGCGAAACATTCCCCACGACGTCGTCGACATCGCCGAACCCCAGGTGCGTGATGTGTACGGCGCCGACCTGGTCTTGCTGCGCCCCGATCACCATATCGCCTGGCGTGGCAACGCGGTGCCCGATGACCCTGATCAGCTTTGGGGCACGGTGACCGGGCGTTGATCTCGATCATCCGGTCAACGGGCATTCCGTGCCAGTCTCCCATTCAGCCACCCCAATAACTGGAGTATGACCTCATGACGGACCAGACTCAGGAATGCCTCGTTGTCGGTGTATTCGGCAACGTGGAAGCATTCTCGGCCGCGCTCGAAAATCTCGTCGCGGGCGGGTTTAGCGCAACCGACATCAGCATACTCGGCAATCACCAGTCGCTTCTCGATCACTTCGGCACGGTCCCGAAAGTCGACGAACTCGCGGATCGGATGGACACGCCCCGGGATAGTCTGGCCGGTCACAAAGCTCTCAGCGACGTCGTCGAAGTTCTGAGCGACACCATGGCGATTTTGGCGCAAATCGGAACAGCCGCTGCCGCCTTTGCCGTCGGTGGCCCGATCGGGGTTTCGACCGGCGCGGCGGCGGAAACAGAAGATAATCTGGGCGGGTTTCTCGAACGGATCAGCGACGCGCAGTGGCATCGTCGCCTGGAGCAAAGCGCGAGCGATGGCGGGATCATCTGCTGGGTGCGCGCGATCGACGACGAAATGGCCAAGTCAGCTGCATCAATTCTGGCACAGGCCGGCGGCGACCACATACACAGGACAGATCCGCTTCCGCCCACTGTCTGGCCGATCGACTGATCGTCTCGGAAAGCCAGAAAGCGGCGGCAAGACCCTTGCTTTGAACGCGATCGCGCATCAGGCTACGCGGCAAATCAATAGACGTTCCAAGGGGAAGAAACATGCTTCATGAACTGCGCACCTACACCACCCGTGCGGGTGCCATACCCGATGTCCTGAAACTGAACGAAGATGTCGGGCGCGCAGCCCGCGGCGACGATTGTGGCGTTCTGGAGGGCTACTGGTTCACCGAAATCGGACCGCTGAACCAGGTGATGCACCTGTGGCGCTACGACAGTTTCGAAGAGCGTGCCCGCCTGCGTGTTGAACTCACCAGGAACAAGGACTGGATGGACAATTATGTCGCGAAGCTGCGCCCTGTTCTGGTCAACCAGACAACGCGTTTTCTGAACCCGGCGAAGGATCTCGTCGCGCCGGAAACCGAGGGCAATTTCTACGAGTTCCGCAATTACCGCCTGAAACCGGGCAAGGCTGGTGCCTGGATGAAGCGCTTCATCGATGTCATGCCGGTGCGCGAGAAATACTCCAAGAATGTTTGCGCGTGGATCACCGAAGGCCCGAACCCCAACGAGGTCTGTCATCTCTGGGCCTATGCGAGCCTCGAACAGCGCATGGAAGCACGCAACGGGATTGCCAAGGAGGCGGCGTGGCAGGAATTTGCCGCCGCCGGACGTGAAGACCTGGAGGAAATGCACTCGACGATGCTGTTCCCGGCGAGCTTCTCTCCGTTGAAATAGACGGGTGACGTAACCGGACGGAACGGACGGGCTTAAACGTCGTCCTCGGGCGGGAGAATTTCCTGAATACACACCTGATCCACCAGGTGTGCGCGCCCGACATCGTCCAGATGCGCACGCTTGTGCTCGTTGGTCAGATTGGCCCCGACCCCCTGGGTCATGGCCATGATCACAGACCGATCACCCAGGTCGAGCCAGTAATTTCGGCGTACGAGCTTGCCGTCCCCGTCGCGCGCGAAGGGATCGTCGGGATTCATGCCCAAATCGGGACTGTAGAAGTCTGGCATCAGATATTCTCAAGCGGTCACGGGCGCACGTTGTGACACAGCGCGCCCGTGACCGGTAGAGTTACTTCTTGGGCACGGCCTGAATGGCGAGTGTCTGCACGGCGATCTTGCCGTCTTCGATCACATAGGTGTCGGTCCCAAGCTCATAGACATTGTCCGCCGTTTCGGCCGACCAGACGATGTAGCCGACATTGTTGGCCGTCGACAGGAGCTTGAGGTCAAAACTGGCGCCAGGCTTTGCGAACTCTGCGAACAGTGACGCGAACAAACCCTGGATAGCCTCCAAGCCACGCAGCTCGCCGCCCTGCGTCACGATCACCGAAGTTTCGGTGTAATCGGACAATGTGTCCTTCATGTCCCCCGCGCCGAACGCGGCCAGGTGATGTTCGACAATTGCCTTCGTCTCGGCATCCCCGGCCCAGGCCGAACCGAGTGGCGTGATCAGGAGCGCGCCGGCCACGGCCGTTGCTGCGAAAATACGTTGTATGGTCTGCATAATGTTTCCCAAAAATTCTGTGGTGAAGTACGTGCAATGATACCACATACTCAGAATTATCGCCTTCCGCACACCAGGTTTCATCAGCAGAAAGAGACGTACCGGTCGCGCCCGCCGGTCTGCTACAACGTTATGCCGAACTAAGGTGATCCGAGCGCTGCCGGATCAGCGAATTGATGCGGTTAGAACGGCGAATGAGCAACACGATACATCTGAAATCCCTGCCGGTCATTGTGCGCAATAGCGTCATCGTTCTCGCGATTCTGTTGGTCACCGGGACTTCGGCCGCCCAGGAAAACAGGACTGTCGACGGGGAGGAACTGGGTGCATCCAGCTGGCAGGGAATCACTCTGGCCGACAGCGAATTTTACGGCAGCCGGGATACCGGCGATTTCCTGATCCTGCGCAACGAACTGCCAGATCGCATTCAGGAGTCCTGGCGGCACCCGAACAACAGCCAGCACGGCCCTCTCGTCACCATGTTCTACGAGCGCCTGGTCGATAACTTCTTCGCCGCCGAATTGTTCGAGGCGGATTTCCGCAGCGTTTTCAACTTGGCGTTCGAAGCCCGGGGCGTCGACCTCGACGACGCGCGCGTCGTGTCGCTTGATGCCAACGCCAAGGTCGCGTTCATCTCATACGCGGCAACGCGCTGTGTCTTCGTCATGCGGGTCTTCGGACCCATTGGCGCGAACTCCGAAATACCGAATGACGACCGGAACGCCCGACTGTTCGTGTGTCAGCGCGGCGACCCGGATGACGGTTTCCTGCGTGACATCGCCTTGTCGATGTTGTCCACCCTGCAACAGGAAGGCCGGTCCATTGGTATCGCCGGGCGCCCTGTATCCGCCCTGCCGGCATTGATCGACAGGCTCTTCACCCCTGAAGAAGCCGCCTGACCCCACAAACTCTCTGATTCCGCACCGACACGCCTATACGCTAGGGTATCGGCAACAAGGGAACGGAGAAGCAAAATGAAAACAGTCGATCTCAAGACAACCGATATGTCGAGCCGCATCGCCCGGTTCAAGGATCTCAAACCCTACAAGCAGTCGATCATGGAAGGCACCGGGATTCCGGCCGAAGCGGTCGAGATCGTTTCGGCGAAATCGGTCTATCCGATCATGTCACCCGAGGGCTGGGAGGGTCGCTCCAAGGTCGCCCCCGTGAAAGGCATGAACGGCCTCACCGTCACCATCGCCGAGTGCCCGCCGGGTAACAATCCTGGGCTGCACAGCCACTCCCATACGGTCGAGAATTTCTTCTGTCTGAACGGAAAGTTTCGCATTTCCTGGGGCGAGAACGGCGAGAACTCCACCGAGCTGGAACCGCTCGACTTCATCTCCGTGCCGGCGGGTGTTTATCGCGACTTCAACAACATCTCCGATGAGACCGCGCGCCTGCTGGTGATGATCCAGTCGGTCGAGGGCGACGTCAAAGATGAGGTCGTGTACCACCCGCATGTCGGCCAGGAGATCATCGAGAAATTCGGCGAGGAGACTCTCGTCGCGCTGGACAAGGTCGGCTTCCGCATGGCGGACCGCATCGCCGCCGAGTAACAACCGACGACGGCACGACGGTTATTCGACGATTTCCGGCTTTAGCATGAGCGTGCCGAACCCGGGAATGGGATCGGTGATGCCCATCCGGCGCAATGCATACCAGTAGGTTGCCTGGTTGACCGAGATGACCGGCTTCTTGAAGCGCGCCTCCAGTTCGGCAACCAGCGGCACGATACCGAGCGAGCCCCCGACATGGAGCAGCGTGTCGATGTCGGGGCCGTCCACCTCTTCGAAGGCCTCTATCACGCGTTCCATCGGGACATTCACCGCGTTCTCTGGCTTGTCCACCAGAAGCGCGGTCGCCGACGCGACATCGAAACCATGTGCGGTGTAATAGTTCACCGCGCTTTGAGAATTTTCGACCGACAGCGGCGACATCATCCCGAAACGCTTCGCCCCCATCTTGCGCAGCGCCGCAATCACGGCATCGGTCGCCAGCACAAAGGGTTTTCCTTCGGCCCGCTTGGCGAATTCGCCCGTGTACCAGGCCTGCTTTTCTACCGACCAGTCCCGCATCTCGAGCGAGTTGCCGCCGACGATCATGTCCGGCCAGCACTTCAGGGTTTGCGGCACCACATCCAGCACGGCCTCCCCAACGGTATCCGGACTGGTGATGTTGAACCGGTACATCTGATTGCTGATGCCCTCGGGGCGCATCATCTCGTATTCGGGCTGCATGTTGGAGTTTTGAACGGGGATGAGAACGGCGACAACGCCGCGGGGTCCGAAACGATCGGGCATGGCTATGACTTCCTGAAGTGTTGATAAGAGTTATTCGGCGACGTCCGTGTGCATCAGAAGCCGGCCGAAACCGGGCATCGGATCCGTCACACCGATCCGTCGCAGCGCATACCAGTATGTGGCGGCGTTCACAGAGACGAGCGGTTTGCCGAAACGGGCTTCGATCGCCTCGATGTGGGACACGATACCGAGCGCACCGCCAATATGGAGGAGCGTGTCCACATCGTCCGTGTCGATCCGCTCGAAGGCGGCGATCGCGTCCTCGGCCGTCATGTGGATGATGTCCTCTGACTTCTCGACCATCAGCGACGTGTCGTATGGCATCTCGAAGCCCTGCGCCTCGTAATAGTTTTTGGCGCCCTTCGAGTATTCAGACGACATAGGCGACAGCAAGCCGATCCGCCTGGCGCCGATTGCCCGCAGCGCCGCGACCGTGGCATCGGTCGCGAGAACGACAGGCACCCCTTTGGCGCGTTTTTCGAAGGCCGCCCGGTATTCTGTCTGTTGCGCGTCCGACCAGTCGCGCATCTCGAGGGAATTGCCGCCAATGATGACGTCGGGCCAGCACAACAGTGTGTCGGGAACGACCCGTAGCACCGCGTCCGGCACCTTGCCGTGGTCAGAGATATCGAACCGGTACATCTGGTGGCTGATGCCCGCGGGGCGCATCAGTTCGTATTCCGGCTGCATGTTCGAATTCTGCACCGGAATGATGACGGCCACGACACCGCGGGGTCCGAAACGATCAGGCAAACCGCTCTCCTGTCCCTTGAATGGCTGGGAAACTAGAGGCTCTGCCCTTCATCCATAAGAGCCCATTCAATCACGAGGCTTGTGACCG
Source organism: Pseudomonadota bacterium (assembly GCA_027618305.1). Classification (GTDB taxonomy): domain Bacteria; phylum Pseudomonadota; class Alphaproteobacteria; order UBA6615; family UBA6615; genus UBA8079. The sequence continues at coordinate 5,000 of JAQCFD010000092.1, read as the reverse complement.
AAGCGGCGAAGGCGGATCAGACCGCGCGGCCGGAGGTGTGGGACGATGTGATCTTGATCGACCACCCGTCGGGGCCGGGCACATAGAAGGAGCTGTGCACGGAGCCGGACTTGATCTTCGACGGCTTGAGTTTTTTGGCCTTGCAGAAGTCACGCATGGCCTTGACGTCGTCGACCATCAGATCGACGGGCGCGACTTCTCCCTCTTTGATCTTCTTGCGCGACTGATTGAGGATCAAATGTGTGCCCCCGCGAAGCTCCAGGACGGCGAACTTCGGCGTTTCAAAGACGGCGCGCAGGCCCAGGACCTGCATGAACTCGCTCGCCTTCGGAACATCTTTCACATGCAGCGAGACATGTCCCACCGCAACCGGCGGACGCTTGTCGGATTTCTTCTTCGCTTTCTGCGGCATTCGTTCGTCTCCAGTGATGTGCGGCACGCTACCAACTCAACTATAACCGAATGGGAGATAATCAACCGTTGCGGCTATGATGGCGCGCAACGAAGGGGAGCGGAACCATGAGCTTTGACGACATTCTGTATGAGACCCGCGACGGCGTCGCAACCATCACGATCAACCGGCCCGACAAGCTCAACGCATTCAGCGGCCATTCGATCGAGGAAATGATCGACGCGCTGCAGGACGCCGGCTGGGACAAGTCGGTCGGCGTTGTGGTGCTCACGGGTGCGGGGGACCGGGCCTTCTCATCGGGCGGCGACCAGTCCCTCGAAAACAAGGCCACCGAGGGCTACGGCAGCCGTCGGGGCACCACCGGCATTCCGATCGAGGAACTTCAGGGCCTCATCCGTGATGTCCCAAAGCCCGTCATTGCGAAAGTTCGCGGCTACGCCATCGGCGGCGGGAACGTGATCGCCACCGTGTGCGACCTGACGATCGCCGGGGAAAGCGCCATTTTCGGGCAGGTCGGCCCGAGCATGGGTTCGGTCGACCCCGGCTACGGCACCGCCTATCTGGCGCGGGTCGTGGGGGAGAAGAAGGCGCGCGAAATCTGGTACATGTGCCGGCAATACACCGCGCGTGAAGCGCTGGAGATGGGGCTGGCGAACGCCGTCGTGCCCGACAAGGATCTCGACACGGAAGTGGACCGCTGGTGCGCCGACCTGATGGACAGGAGCCCGACAGCCCTGGCGATCGCCAAACGCTCCTTCAACGCGGATACCGACCACATCAAGGGAATTGGCGCGTTGGGATTCGAGACCCTGAAGTTGTATTACGCCACCGAGGAATCCAAGGAAGGCGGCCGGGCGTTTCAGGAGCGCCGCAAACCGGAATTCCGGAAATACGTCAAATAACGCCAAGCGAACGGAAATATGGAACAGGACGCCAAGATATACGTCGCAGGACATCGCGGGCTGGTCGGCCAGGCGCTGGTCCGGCAGCTCACGGCCCGGGGCCACACCAACATCGTGACGCGGACGAGCCAGGAACTCGATCTGACCGAACAGGCCGCCGTGCGCGATTTCTTCGACAATGAGCGGCCGGACTATGTGCTGGATGCGGCGGCGATCGTCGGCGGAATATTGGCGAATGACCTATATCCGGCCGACTTCATCGCCGGCAATCTGAAGATACAGACGAACCTGATCGACACCGCCTATCGCGCCGGGGCGAAGAAGATGCTGTTTCTCGGTTCGACCTGCATCATGCCCCGCGACGCGCCCCAGCCCATGAAGGAAGAGTACATGCTGACGGGGCCGCTGGAGGAAACCAACCAGTGGTATGCGATCGCCAAGATCGCCGGAATCAAGATGTGCCAGGCCTACCGCCGGCAGTACGGCTTCGATGTGATCAGCGTGCAACCGACCAACCTTTTCGGGATCGGTGACAATTTCGACTATGAAACGTCACACATGGCCCCGGCGATGATCCGCCGGATGCACGAGGCAAAACTGTCGAAGGCAGAAAAAGTTACGATCTGGGGCACGGGCACTCCCAAACGCGAGATCATGTTCGCCGACGACATGGCCGATGCGTGCGTTTATCTGATGAATAACTATTCCGACGAACCGTTCGTCAATATCGGCACCGGCGAGGACATCTCGATCGCCGACTTTGCGGCGCTTGTCGCAGATGTTGTCGGGTATGCGGGCACCTTCGAATACGACACATCACGACTCGACGGCACGCCGCGCAAGCTGGTCGATGTGACCCGGCTGAGCGAACTCGGCTGGCAGTCGAAGGTTAGCCTGCGCGCGGGCGTCGAGCGCACCTATGCCTGGTACCTCGAGAACGCAGACAATCTGCGAACCCTCAAAGCCGACAACCTCGCCCGCTGAGGCGTCTGTCAGGACGCCCCGCCGCCGACACCCGCCGGGCAGTAGGCCGCGCCGAGGACCGGGCCGACCTTGCCCTCCTGGACAAGCACCGCACAGCTCTGACCATCCTCAAGTGTGAGGTCAGACACATCGATGGCGGTCGTCTTGCCGGCCCACTTGCCGACATGACGGACCTCGCGGACGATATTGTGGCTGGTCAGTGTCTTGCCATGGTTCTCACCACGCACGACCTGCGTTGTCACTTCCCGGATAAATGTCACCAGCCAGACATCCGCTTTGGCGTCTGCAATGTCACCCACAGAAACAGTCACGCCCCCGTTTTCGGCGGCGGTCACGTCAACGGCAACGCGTGGCTGATCATCCGCGCGCGCTCTGGAGATGAGGTTCTGTACTTCCTGCCGGCGCGAACCAACGGCCTCGGTCCTTCCGTCGATCACCATCTGGGGCGTGTAGACACTGCGGGTGTCGCGGATCTCGGCATTGTAGTCGCGTTGCCGCGCGGTCATCTCCGGGGTCGAGAACGCATCCTTCCAGCGCCCGTGACGGCCATAGTTCAATGTGTCCCAGTAATCGACATGATACTCCAGCGCGAGGATGTTCTTTTCCCCGGACAACTCTCCGAGATAGGCTTCGGCCGGCGGACAGGAGTAACAGCTTTGAGACGTGAACAATTCGACGACCGTGAGCGGCTCACTCTCGGCGATGGCAGGCCCGTGCGCATGAAGTGCACCGGCTATAATCAGCCCCCCGACCGCGACTCGTATTGCTCTCATTTCGTCTCTCCTACCGTGTTGAGAATATCGAACACACATGCACGTAAACAGTGTCGAGGCGGGTTTATTCCCCAACACTCACATGATTGAGTCAGTTTGTGCGTTTTCGTTCACGTTCTCGTGAACTTCTGACATTTCCGATGGTAATCCAGTGGTTTACGCGGTCTCGTGACATTGCTATTGCGGTCCAAGACCGGGTGATGGCGGTACGTCTATGGGGAACTGGGAGATAATATATGTTCACCGTTCGAAAGTTTTCAAAGGTCGGCCTTTTCGCCGCTGCCGCCCTGGCGATTGCCGTTGCATTCACCGCCGTCGGCAGCACCGATGTCTCGGCTGACAATCATGCTGACCGCAACGCCGCGATGAAGTCCCTCGGCGGCGCGATGAAGGCGCTCGGCGCGGCCGTCGGCGCCGGTGATGCCGCAGAAGCACAGAAGGTTGCCGCCAAGATCAGCGCAACCGCCGCTGAAATACCGGCACTCTTCAAAGACGGCAAGCCGGGCGACAGTCGCGCGAAAGCCGAAATCTGGACGAACTTCGCCGACTTCACGGCCAAGGCCAACGCGATGAAGGCCGCCGCTGACGGCGTTGCTGCAGACGCCGCCGCCGGCAATATGGGTTCGGACCCGAAAGCCGTCGTTGGCAAGATCGGCGCAACATGCGGAGCCTGTCACAAGGAATATCGTGGGCCGGAAAAAAGCTAAACGATTCGGTTCGCACGAATGACAAAATCGCCCGGTTTAGCCGGGCGATTTTTTTTTGCTAGGGTAGGTCCATGAACAAGGTGATCAAATCCCTGACGTTCCTGATTGCGCTGTCGAGCGCAGTCCCGGCGGCCGCTCAAACCGGAAATGCGGAGCACGGAGAATACGTGCTGAACATGGCCGGTTGCGTGGCCTGCCACACGGTGCCCAAGGGCGGTGCATTTCTGGCGGGCGGCCGCGAGCTGAAGACCGATTTCGGCTCCTTCTTCACCCCCAACATCACCCCCGATCCTGAAACAGGTATCGGCAGTTGGACCGACGAGGATTTCACCCGTGCGCTGCGTGAAGGCAAATCCCCGGAAGGCGGTCACTATTATCCGACCTTCCCCTACACCTCCTACACGCGCATGACCGAGCAGGACATCCTCGATCTCAAGGCCTATCTCGACACGGTGCCTGCCGTGCGCAATCCCGTGCCGGACCACGACCTGCCCTTCCCCTTCGGCATTCGCGCCAGCATGTTCGGCTGGAAGCTGCTGTTCTTCGACGACACGCCATTCGCGCCAGACCCCAGCCAGAGCGCGGCCTGGAATCGTGGTGCTTACCTCGTCAACGGGCCCGGCCATTGCGGCGAATGTCACACGCCGCGCAACATTCTCGGCGTGGTCGATTCCGACCGACCGCTGGCCGGCAATTCAAATGGCCCCGACGGCGACGCCGTCCCGAACATCACACCCGGCTCGGGCGGCATTGGCGACTGGAGCGAAGACGACATCGTCTCATTCCTGGAGATCGGCATCACACCCGACAGCGATTTCGTCGGCGGCGCCATGACCGATGTCGTCCAGGAAAGCACGAGCAAGCTGACCGCGGATGACTTACAAGCCATCGCTACTTATCTGTCATCCTTGCCACCGATCGCCGACGCGCGATAATCCGAACAATCACGAAGACACCGGAGAATAATCATGCCCGCCTATTGGCTCGCTCGCTCGAAGATCAACGATCCCGTTGAGTACAAGAAATACACTGACCACATTCCCGGCATCCTCGCGAAGTACAACGGCCGGGTTCTGGCGCGTGGTGGCGAAAAACGCGTGCTTGAGGGCGAGACTCCCTATGAGCGCTTCGTGGTAATCGAATTCGATTCACTGGACGATGCCGAGGCCTGCTTCAACTCGCCGGAATATGTCGAAGCGGCGAAATTCCGCCGGGTGCCCGG
>JAQCFD010000091.1 GCA_027618305.1 Pseudomonadota bacterium | reverse complement strand
TTCGGGTTTGTGTCGCTTCGTTGCCATCCTTGATCCTCCGTTCGCTAAAATACACGGTGGACCAATTCAATGGGGGTGGATCACTTGTGATCCTCAACAACGCGCTCAAGTTCCACATCAACACAAGCAAGGGCAGGACCGCCGAGCGGCTACTGCGCCGCCTGCGCTATGCCCTGTACTCCCGGGTCCTGCGGTTCCGCATCCCGCGTTTCAAGCGGACCAGCCAGGGAGAGATCATTTCGATGATCACCGCCGAGACGGAACCGGTGGGCGCCTTTTTCGTAGGTGCGGTGGTCGATCCGATCTTCCAGGGCGGGCTCTTGCTCGTCGCGATCGGCTTCATCATCGTCCAGAATCCATGGCTCGGCCTGGCCGCCGCCGCTTTCTATCCGCTGCAAATCTATGTGGTGCCGCGGCTGCAGAAGAAGGTCAGCGCGCTGGGCAAGGCCCGGCTGCGGGAAATCCGCCATCTGTCGGACCATGTCGGCGAGACCGTCAGCGGCATCGTCGACATCCATGCCAATGATGCCTCGAACCTGGAGCTCGCGCGGTTCACCGATCGCCTGGGCAACATCTACAACATCCGTTTCGAGATTTATCAGCGCAAGTACATGATCAAGGCGCTGAACAACTTCCTCGATAAGCTGGCGCCGTTCCTCTTCTATCTGTTCGGTGGCCTTCTGGTGATCGATGGTAAGCTCGATATCGGTCAACTCGTGGCCGTCATCGGTGCCCATCGCGAGATGTCGTCGCCCTGGAAGGAAATGCTCAACTGGTATCAGCAGCAGGCCGATGCCCGGGTCAAGTATGACCAGGTGGTGAGCCAGTTCGATGTCGAAGACATGCTCGACAATACGCTGCTGCATACGGATGCCGAGCCGGGCTTCTCGCTGGCTGGCGACATCGAAATGGCGAATATCAGCCTGGTGGATGAGGACGAAGTGCGCCGCCTTGCCAATCTGACCATCAAGCTGGGGACGGATTCGAACCTGGCGATCGTCGGGTCGGGCAACAGCGGCAAGGATTATCTGGGCCAGGTGATTGCGCGGCTCGCGCTGCCCACGTCAGGGCAGATCAAGGTCGCGGGGCATGATCTGACCGCGTTGCCGGAATCGGTCACAGGCCGTCGCATGACCTATGTCTCCGGCGCGCCCTTCATGCAATCCGCCAGCGTTCGCGACAATCTACTGTACGGGCTCAAGAACCGCCCGCTTCGGCCTGCCGGCTATGACGACGAGGAGGCGCCGAGCCGCGAACGTGATTTCGCCGAAGCCGCGCGGACAGGCAACATCGTGTCCGACTACAGGGCCGACTGGGTCGATTTCGAGGCGGCCGGCGTCAAGAACATGGATGAGCTTTTCACCCGGCTGCTCCAGGTGCTCGAGGTCGTCGAGCTGTCGGACGACATCTATAACCTGGGCCTGCGCGGTACCATCGATCCCGATCGCCGACCGGACATCGCCGTTGCGGCGCTGCAGGCGCGCATGGGTCTGACGGAACGGCTGGGCGAGCCCGAATATGCCGGCCTTGTCGAGAAGTTTGACCGGTCGAAGTACAACACGAATGCGAGCGTGGCCGAGAATCTCCTGTTCGGTACCACGGTCGGCGATGCGTTCGACCACGACCGCATGGCCGAGAATGCCTATGTGCTCCAGGTCCTGCGCGACGCCGACCTGATTGATGACATGCTCGCGGCCGGCCGCTCCGTGGCGGAGACGATGATCGAGATCTTCGCCGATCTGCCGCCGGGCCACGAGTTCTTCGAACAATATTCGTTCATCAGTTCGGACGACCTGCCGGAATTCCGGACGCTGCTGTCGCGGACGGAAAAGAGCGGGGCCGACGACATGAGCCCCGAGGATCGCGCTGCGCTGCTGTCGCTGCCGTTCAAGGTGGTAACCGCGCAGCACCGGCTTGGTGTTGTCACCAACGAGCTTGAGACCAAGATCCTTCGTGCGCGTGAGATTTTCGCCGCGGGTCTGCCGGACGATTTGCGCGGCGGAGTCGAATTCTTCGAGCCCGAGAAATACAACGCCGCCGGTTCGCTGCAGGACAACATCCTGTTCGGCAAGCTGGTTTACGGGCAGGCCGAGGGCATGCGCCGGATTGGCAGACTGGTCGCGGAAACCCTCGACAATCTCGGGCTCCGCGGTGCGGTTCTCGGGGCCGGCCTGGAGTTCCAGGTCGGGGTTGGCGGCAGCCGCCTGTCGACCGGGCAACGCCAGCGCCTTGGCATTGCGCGGGCGCTGCTCAAGCGCGCCGACATCATGGTGCTGAACGAAACAACATCGGCGCTCGACCCGGCGGCGCAGGACCGGATTGCCGCGAAGGTGCTTGAGGCACGGGACGGACAGGGCGTGATCTGGGTGGCCAACCGGGCCTCGATGGCATCACAATTCGCCCATGTCGCCGTGCTGAGTGACGGCCAGATGGCCGAGCAGGGCACCTATGACGAGTTGAACAAAGAGGGGACGGCGCTACATGAATTGCTTCAGTCCTCCTAAAAGGAATGATCCGGGGATCGAAGCGCGCGGCACCGCCGTATGCGGGAGCGGAACAGGGCCGATGGGGAGTAACGAGACGTGAGCCTGAACGAAGAAGTCGAACTGCTGCGGAACATTCCGCTGTTCGCGAAACTCGAGCCGTCGAAGCTGAAGCTGCTGGCGTTTACGGCCGAGCGCATCACCTATGAGCCGGACCAGGTCCTGTTCCATCAGGGCGATGTGGGCGACGCGGCCTATATCATCGTCGATGGGGCCGCAAAGGTGCTCGTGGACACGCCGGACGGTGAGCTCGAGGTGGCGGCGCTGGGGCGGAATGATTTCGTCGGCGAAATCGCGATCCTGTGCGACGTGCCGCGAACCGCCACCGTGCGGGCCAGCGCCAAGACGGTCACCCTGCGGATCACCAAGGACCTGTTCTTCCGCCTGGTTGCAGAATTCCCGGAGATGTCGGTCGAGATCATGCGGGAACTGGCATCACGCCTGGAGCAAACGACCCAGCAGTTGCGTGAGGCGCTGGCGAAAAGTTCGTGAGCCGTCTCGACAGTTTCATCCGGCGCATGCAGGCGCAACGCGACTGCCTGAATGCCGCTGCCGGCATGATCGCCGACGTCCCGGGTTCGGTGTTCGATCTGGGTCTGGGCAACGGCCGCACCTTCGATCATCTGCGCGAGATTTTGCCGACGCGGGAGATTTATGTGTTCGACCGCGCGGTCAACGCCAACCCCAAAAGCACCCCCGACGTGGACCATATGTTTGTCGGCGAGGTGGTTGATCAACTGGCCGCCCGGCAGGGCCGGTTCGCGGGGGCCGTGGCGCTGGTGCATTCGGACCTCGGGACCGGGACCGCGGAGGATGCGCCGCTGACGGCCGCGCTCATCCCGTTGCTGCGCCCGCTGCTGGTGACCGGTGCGGTGCTGGTGGCGAACAATCCGTTCCCGGACGCGGGCTGGGCGCCCCTGCCCCTGCCGGACGGCGTGCCGGCGGATCGGTATTTCATGTATCGGGTGGGCGCGTAGACGCATTCCGTGCCGCGACCGACCGTGCCCGAGATGCGCGGATCAGGTCCGCGCATGACGGGAGCTGAGAATTGAAGACGTCGCGTTTCACACCTTGCGTCACTCCCGCGAAGGCGGGAGTCCATAAACGCCGAAGCATGACCGGGCCGTCGCCCGTGAATAGGGATGCCCGCCTGCGCGGACATGACGAATGTTTACAACGCTAGGCGTCGATCTCGACGACCACGGGGACATGGTCGGAGCCTTTGGTCCAGTCCCGGGCGTCGCGCAGGATCTCGTAGGATTTCAGCTTCGATTTGAGGGCCGGTGTGACCCAGACATGGTCGAGGCGGCGGCCGCGGTCCGATGCCCGCCAGTCCTTGGCCCGGTAGCTCCACCAGCTGGCGAGCTTCTCGTCGTCGTCCGCGAAGTGGCGGACCGCGTCGACCCAGCTGTGCGCCGCCTGGACGCGGCCCAGCGCGTCCACCTCGACCGGCGTGTGACTGACCACGTCGAGCAACTGCTTGTGGGACCAGACATCGGATTCCAGCGGCGCGATGTTGAGGTCGCCGACGAGCACCCGTTTGGCGCGCGGACTGGCGATCTCGCCCAGCCAGTGCGTCATTTCGTCGAGGAACTGAAGCTTGTGGGCGAATTTGTCGTTCTTTTTGGGGTCCGGCACATCGCCGCCGGCGGGTACATAGAAATTGTGAATTTCGACCCCGCCCGCGACCTTCACGCTGACATGCCGCGCGTCCTCGCGTCCGCACCAGTCGCGCCCGCCCGTTTCGGTAAAGGGCAGCTTTGAGAGGATCGCGACGCCGTTATACGCCTTCATCCCGCGCACATGGCGGTGGGGGTACAAATCCGCCACCGCGTCGTGGGGGAACAACTCGTCGACCACCTTGGTTTCCTGCAGGCAGACCACATCGGGTGCCGCGAGCTCGTCGAGGCGTTCGAGATGGACGGCCCGCATGCGGACCGAGTTGATATTCCAGGTCGCGATCCGCATTGCCGACTCCTTGGCGTCCTCACCCTGAGCTTGTCGAAGGGCGAGGACGGCTTCTCATGCTTCGACAGGCTCAGCATGAGGTTTCTGGGAGGCGCCGAACAATTCGGCGCCGGGAATGCTAGCGGACGGTGATTTCGATGTCGCTCAACCCGTCGATATGACCGTGCATCTTGTCGCCGGAAACCACCGGGCCGACGCCGTCGGGCGTGCCGGTATAGATCAGGTCGCCGGGTGCCAGCGTCACGAGGCCCGACAGGTTGGCAATGGTTTCCTGCAGGTTCCAGATCATCAGCTCGAGATCGGAATCCTGCTTGGTCTCGCCGTTGACCTTGAGCCAGAGGTTGCCCTTCGGGAAATGGCCGACAGCCGCCACCGGATGAATGTCGCCGCACGGCGCGGATTGGTCGAAGCCCTTGCCCATGTCCCAGGGACGGCCCTTCTCGCGATGGGCGATCTGGACGTCGCGGCGGGTCATATCCAGGCCCGTTGCATAACCAAAGACATGGTCGAGCGCGTCGGCCTCGGAGATGTTGGCGCCGCCCTTCCCGATCGCGGCGACCAGCTCCATCTCGTAGTGGAAGTTGCTGGTCTGCGGCGGGTAGTCGATGGTGCCGCCGGTCGCGACGATCGCGTCAGCGGGCTTGCAGAAATAAAAGGGCGGATCGCGCTCGTCGCCGCCCATCTCGCGGATATGCGCGACATAGTTGCGGCCGACGCAGAAAATGCGGCGCACGGGGAATCGGGCGGTTTCACCGACGACGGCGACGGAAACCTGTTCCGGCGCGGGAATAACGTAATCCATCCCTGTTCTCGCTTTCGAATGGGTTGATGTGTGGCGTCTGTATGGCGCGCCATCTTTTTAGAGCGTCGGGCAGACATTTGTCACGGGGCCCGGCGGGATAAATACCCGTCCCGAATCGTTTGGAGGGACTCTGGCGATCCGTTCAGGCGACGTCCGCGCCGGCCCGGGCGGCGGCGCGCCGGCGCGCGGCATGGCCGAAGGCCTCGAACAGGGCGCGGTTGAACGGGTGGTTTCCGACATTGTATTCGGCGTGCCACTGCACCGCGGCGACGAAACTGGTGCTGCCGGGCATCGAGACTCCTTCGACGACCCCGTCGTCGCTGATGGCTTCGACCTGAAGCCCGTCAGCGATCCGGTCCAGTCCCTGGCCATGCAGGGAGTTCACCATCACCTCATGGCCCTCGATGCCAGCGTTTCGCGCGATGGCGGCGAACAACCCGTCGGCTGTGAGATTGACCGGATGGCGGAGGGCGAAGCGGTTGGCCATCACATCGGTCTGGGGCATGCGGTGATCGTTCACGCCTTCGAGTTCCCACAGATAGGGGTGCAGGGTGCCGCCGAGCGCGACGTTTATTTCCTGGATGCCGCGACAGATGCCGAAGATGGGCAGCCCGTTTGCGATCGCCTTGCGCGACAGGGGCAGGGTGGTCGCGTCGCGCATGGGGTCGCGCAGGGTCTCGGGCCGGAAGGGTTCGCCGCCATAATTGTGGGGCTCGACGTTGCTGCGCCCCCCGGTCAGGACCAGCCCGTCGAGCCTATCGACGAGATCGTCGACATGAAGCTCGCCGCCCGCCTCCACATCGCCCAGGGTCGGCACCATCACCGGAATACCGCCGGCGCCCTGGATCACGGCGGTGACATACTTCAGGCCCGTGCCGATGAAATCGATGCCGTTATTGTCTCTCACATCGGCGTTGACGCCGATCAGGGGACGGAGGGTATCGGAGCGGGGCATGGAGACTCTCAAGCAGCAAGGCGTGCGGCAATTCTGGCCGGAAACATGGCGGGAAATCTATTGGATTTGGTTGTTCGGGTCGACCGTTGAGAACAGCTCATTGGCATCTTTGAAGGCGACGCCGAACCGGGGCTCGAGCAGAGACACGTCGATCGCTGTGCCCTGGGCGTCGATCACCCGCCATTTCGCGAGCCGCATGGGGGCGTCCTCGAACATCAGGGTGACCGAGCCGGTATCGGGGGAATCGGTCTGTTCCAGCGTGACCCGGAAGGCCTTGGGTGTGCGTTCGAACGCCGTCACGGTGACATCGCCCGACAGCGTAATGTCGTCGTCGATGAGCAACGCCGCGGGGGTCTCGCTGACGGGCAGGAAGGTGGTCTGTTTGAGTTGGGTGTCGTGGTACATGAGCAACGGGCCGCTCGCGATCATCAGCACCGGTACCGGCGGCGCATATTCGATCCGCAGGCGGCCCGGCCGGTCGAGCATGATGCGACCCTCGGCCACCCCCGACTCGGAGAATTGCAGAAACCGGCTCTCCATGGTGGTGAGCCCGTTCAGATAGCCCTCGATGCGCGCGAGATCTTCCCGGTCGGCCTCGCTCAGGGTCGCCGGGATGGCCTCGGCGGCGCGCGCGGTCCCGCTGCCGGGCGCGGGCAGCCAAAGCGCGGCTACCAGGGCCGTGAACAGTGCGACCGTGCGCAATCCGGGTTTCACATTAAACATGGGCACCAGAATAGGCGTCCGGTCGCCCGGGCGCGAGTGGCGGTTTTGTGGCGATGCTTCGAGACGCAGCCTTCGGCTGCTCCTCCGCACGAGGAACGGAAAGCGCCCTCATCCAGAGGAGGCCGGGGACCGGCCGTCTCGAAGGGTGGGGTGTGCGAGCCGACTTTCTGTGCGCGGGGACGTGCGGTCAGTGGCTATGGTCGCTGACCAGTACCTCGCGCTTGCCGACATGGTTGGCCTGGCTGACCACACCGTCATTCTCCAGCTGCTCGATAAGGGTGGCTGCCCGGTTGTAGCCGATCCGCAGATGGCGCTGGATGAAGCTGGTCGAGGCCTTCTGTTCCCGTGCGACCAGGGCGACGGCCTGATCGTAGAGATCGTCACCGCTGCTCTCGCCATCGCCGCTTGGCTCGAAGCCGGGGATGCCGTCGGCGGCACCCTCGTCTTCGGTGACGGCGTCGACATATTCGGGCTCGCCCTGGGCCTTGAGGAAGGCCACCAGATCCTCGACCTCCGTGTCGGCGAGGAACGGCCCGTGGACGCGGGTGATCCGGCCGCCGCCGGCCATATAGAGCATGTCGCCCTGGCCGAGGAGCTGTTCGGCACCCTGCTCGCCCAGGATCGTGCGACTGTCGATTTTCGTCGTCACCTGGAACGAGATTCGGGTCGGCAGGTTGGCCTTGATCGTGCCGGTGATGACATCGACCGAGGGGCGCTGGGTGGCCAGGATCAGGTGGATGCCCGCGGCGCGCGCCATCTGGGCGAGCCGCTGGATCGCCGCCTCGACATCCTTGCCGGCGACCAGCATCAGGTCGGCCATTTCGTCGATGACGACGACAATGAACGGCAGCGCCGACATATCGAGGGGCTCTTCCTCGAACACCGGTTTGCCGGTCTCTTCGTCGAAGCCGGTCTGGACCTTGCGGGATAGAATTTCGCCCTTCTTGCGGGCCTCCGCGACGCGCTGGTTGTAGCCGGCGACGTTGCGCACTCCGAGCTTGGACATGGAGCGGTAGCGGTTTTCCATTTCGCGCACGACCCATTTCAGCGCGACCACCGCCTTCTTCGGGTCGGTGACAACCGGCGCCATCAGATGGGGGATGCCGTCATAGACCGACAATTCCAGCATCTTGGGGTCGATCATGATGAAACGGCATTCCTCGGGCCGCAGGCGATAGAGCAGCGAGGCGATCATCGAGTTGACGCCGACCGATTTGCCCGAGCCGGTGGTGCCGGCGATCAGCAGATGGGGCATGCGGGCGAGATCGACCATGACGGGCTGGCCGCCGATATCCTTGCCCAGTGCCAGCGACAGGCCCGCATTGTGCTTCTCAAAGGTATTTGAGGCCAGTAGCTCGCGCAGATAGACGATTTCGCGCGACACGTTGGGCAGCTCGATGCCGATGACGTTCTGGCCGGGCACCACGGCGATGCGGACCGACACGGCACTCATGGAGCGGGCGATATCGCCGGCCAGGCCGATCACGCGGCTGGTCTTGGTCCCCGGGGCGGGCTCGAGTTCATACAGGGTGACGACCGGGCCCGGTCGGACCTGGACAATCTCGCCATGAACGCCGAAATCCTGCAGCACCGATTCGAGCATCCGGGCGTTGGCCTCGAGGGAATCATCCTTGGCGCGACCGACGACGCGGGCCGCCTCGTCGGGCTCTTCGAGCAGGTCCAGCGGCGGAAATTCATAGTCGCCGTTGGGGCTCGGCAGGTCGAACTTGCGTTGCTTGGCCGCTTCGGCGCGCTTGCTGGCCTTGGGTTTCGGCGCGCGCGGTGCGACCCGCGGCGCGGCCTCTTGCGCGTCGACGTCATCATCTTGGTCGTTATCATCGCCGTTGCCGGCGGGTTTTGGTGTCGACAGGCGCGGCGGTGCCACCCGTGTTGGTGTGCTGCCGGGCACAAGCGAGGGCTCCCGGCGTTCTGCCGTGCGCGCAGCGATAAACTGGCGGACGCCTTCGGCGCTTTGGCGTGCCGCACCCGCGCTGCGACGCGCAGACCAGCCGGCGCCCAGGGTTGCACCCCGTGCGCCGAAGCGCAGGGCCCGTGCGGCGCCCAGGCCCATGCTCCGCCATTCGTTGCGGGTCAGGCCGAGTGCCAGAAATGTCAGGACGGCCCCGAAGAATCCGGCGGTGGCGGCCACCGCCATCGCGGGAATGCCGAAGCCGGATGTCCAGGCCGCGGCAGCGGGGAACGTCAGGTCGCCGAACGTGCCGCCCAGCCCGGCGCGGATCGGCCAGGCGCTGAAGGCCGGGGCGTGATGCAGGGCGAAGGCGAAGGCGCAGACGGCGATAAGCAGGCCCAGCACCCGCCAGCCGAAACGTGGCACGGCGCGGTGGCGGACCAGCCGTGTGCCCCAGGCGAGCAGCGCGAGGACGGGCAGGATGGCGACGACCCCGAAGGACTGAAGGGCAATATCGGCGATCGTCGCACCGGCGGCCCCGAGCAAATTAACGGGCGCCTGGCCGGTTGCGTTGTTGAAGGAGATGTCGAGACTGTCATAGCTGGCAAGCGCGATGGAGAGCGCCGCCGCACCGGCGAGAAACAGAGTGCCGGTGAGCTCGAACACCCGCCGTTTTGCGAACAGGCGCACGGGTTCGGGCAGGAATGCGAGCCTTGCTGCAAGGCCGCGGCCGGTATGTGCTTTTGCCACCATGATCATCGTCTCTCGTGTTGCGACGTAGGTATTTCGTGGTCTGCGTTACGTCAGGCCGCTGGGCCGGATTGGGTTGCCCCGGATTGGGTTGCCCCGGATTGGGTTGCCAATGTGTCCAGGAGCCGCGTCATGGCCTCCCGGGTCGTCTCAAGGTCGTGCACCAGCGCCAGGCGGATGTAGGCCGCGCCCGGGTTGCTGCCATCTTTGTCGTCGCGGGCGAGATAGGCGCCGGGGAGCACCCGCAGCCCGGCTTCGGTCCATAGTTTGTGCGTCGCGGCCTCGCTGTCGCCGACGTCGAGCCAGAGATAGAAACCACCGCCGGGGCGGGTGGCGCCGAACGCGCCGTCGAGCATATCCAACGCCAGATCAAACTTCTGCCGGTACAGATCACGGCTCGCGATCACATGGGCCTCATCGCGCCAGAGCGCGGTCGATGCGTGCATCACCGGCAGCGGCACCTGGGCGCCGCCATACTGGCGCAGGCGCAGCAACAGTCGGATAAGGTCCGGATCGCCGGCCACGAAGCCGGAGCGCAGGCCCGGGACGTTCGAGCGTTTGCTCAGGCTGTGGAAGACGAGGGTGTTCGTGAACGGATCCCCGCCATCCGTTTCGGGGCCCAGTTCGCGGCTGGCGTCGAACAGGCCGGGCGGCTTGTCGCCGGTGTAGATTTCCGAATAGCACTCGTCGACGGCGAGGACGAAATTCCGCTTTCGGGCCAGGGTGACCGCGGCCTTCAGGAGATCGAGGCTGGCCACGGAGCCTTGCGGGTTTGCCGGCGTGTTCAGATAGGCGAGCGCGGTGCGGTCGAGATCCGCGTCCGCGACGGCCGTGAAATCCGGCTGGAATCCGGTCTCGGGCCCGGCGGGCAGGTAGACCGCCTCGCCGCCGGCCAGCGCCGCCCCGCCGACATAGACCTGATAGAAGGGATTGGGCATGAGGACCGCCGGCCGGGTGCCGGCCTTTTCGCTCGGCACCGCCAGCAGCGCGGCCATGAACAACGCCTCGCGGGTGCCCGACACGATGGCGATATGACGGCCCGGATCGACCATGCCGGGGGGCAGGTCGTAGCGGGCGGTCAGCCAGTCCGCGATGGCGGCGCGCAGGTCATCCGGACCGTTGGGCGGCGGGTATTTGCCCCACTGGGACATATCCTGGGTGAGGAGGGGTTCGGCGGGTGCTTGGGCTCACCGATCTGCATGTGAATGGGCGTGCAGCCGGCCGGTGGCGTGCTGTCACCGAGCAGCGACCGCAGGCGGTCGAACGGGTAATCCGTGAGCGTATCGAGTACGTCGTTGTGCATGCCAGGCGCGTGTTTGTCACCCTCGGAACAGGTGAGGGCTATAAAAGTGTATCAGAGTCAGAGGGTTGTATCCATAAGCTAATAGGTTACTCAAGAAAAATGCTTACTTACCATGGTATTACCGCCTGAATCCGGTTTACTTAATGTGATGGATTATGTGTGGATAAGCCCCAAAAATGCTTCGAAATCATGGATTTATGCGCCATTTTTGATGTTTACAGGCGATTTACAAAGAAA
>JAQCFD010000090.1 GCA_027618305.1 Pseudomonadota bacterium | reverse complement strand
GTGCTGGCCGCCATGATGGTGTTGAGTGCGCCCGCCGCGCTCGCGCAAAGCACAACGGAAAATCCTCAGCAGGCGCGGGTGGCGCCGCCGGACGTGACGGCGACCGGCGCGCCGGGCGATGCCGCGGGCGGTTACGACAGCCGCACGCTGGACGCGTTCGCCCGGGCCACACGGATCGTGGGGGCCTTGCGCAACGAATATTCGCCCAAGATCGCGGTGGCCAACATCGCCGGGCGGCCGGAGCGAGCCGAGGCCCTGTTCGACGAGATGCGCGCGCGCATGCATGACGCCATCGACGCCACGGGCCTGACCATCGAGACCTATGAGGCGATCGCCTCAAGGGCCGAGCATGACCGGGCCCTGCGGGCACGGATCGAGGCGATCATGACGGGCGCCCGCCGATCCGGGGCTGGGGGTGGAAGCACCCCAGGCCGCACCGGTCACGCCGGTCTCACGGCAGCAGGAACCGCATATGACCGAAGATGCGCTGGCGGCGGCGAAGGACGAGATCGAAAGCCTGCACCGGCGGCTCGATGCGGAGCGCTCGCGCGCCCGCGGTGCGCAGGCGCGCGCCGGGGAGGAGGCGGCCGCATTGCGCCGGTCTCTCGAGGGTGCGATCGAGCGCCTGACCGCACAGCTTGTACAGCAGGCACCGGATGAGGAGGCCCGCGCCGAAATCGAGGCCCTGCGGATCGCGGTGATGCGCGACGATCTGGCCCGCGCCGCCCTGATGCGCGAGATCGCCGGTCTGACACGCGCGCTCGCGCTCGCGGGCGAGGCGATGGCGGCGCTGGGTGAGGATCTGTCGGCGACACCGCCGCCGGACGCCGTGCCGCTTGCCCGGCTGGAGCCCCGGCCGGTGTTGCTGGCGGGAAGCCTGCCGACGCTGACCCACAACCTGACGGCGGTGCAGTCGCGCGATGTCCTGCGCGCCAGTCTCGAGGCGGAGCAGACCCGTAACCTGACCCTGCGCGCTCGGTATGCCTCCGAACGCGTGGCGCTGCGCCGCGAGATCGATCGGATCGGACGGGATGTGGCGGCGGCGACGGCGGCACTCGAGGAACTCGGCGGGTCGACGCGGGCGGGTTTGAAGCCCGCCCCTACGTTCGATGGGGCGACGTATCCTGCAGGGGCCGGTTTCAAACAGGCCCGTGTTTCCGAGATGTCCGCGACCTTGAACGGGGATCCCATGCATGACCGGGAAACCTATGTCGTCATGGAACCGGTGTCGGTTGTGCCCGAAGACATGCGTGTGGCTCCCGCGCCGGCAGCGCCGGCGATGCACACGGGCTCCGTGCAGGCGGGTGTCCGGGCCTATGAGACCCGAAACTATGCCCGCGCCTATGCGCTCTGGCAGCCGCTGGCCGAGGCCGGAGAGGCCGGTGCCCAGTTCCATCTGGGTGCGTTGTATTTCGAGGGGAGAGGTGTGCACCGGGACCTGATGCAGGCCCGGCGCTGGCTGCGCGAGGCGCTGGCGCAGGGGGACGAGCGGGCGCGGTTCCTGCTCGGCCGGGTCGAGGGGGCGCTCGCCAAGACGGGCTGAGTGCCGCATGCGGAGACCTGCACTTCACATCTCCGCCTTAATTTTTATGTATGCTGTGCGCCATGCGGTGGGCATGGGCGAAAATCCTGACATTGATCGGTGCGGCGATCGCGGCGCTGGGCGCGGCGTCGGCCGCCCAGGGCCCCGCCTTCGTGCAGGCCTATCTGCAGCGGCTCGGCGGCCATATCGACGAGGCGCGGCGCACCCTGGGCGAGCTTTCCGGTGGGAATGCGGCGCGGATTGTCGGCGACGGCGAGGCCCGCGACCGGCTGGTCGGTGCGTTTGCCGAGCGCCTGAGCGACCTGGAAGCGTCCCGCGCGGCCATCGAGGGGGCATCACCCCTCTGGCGGCCGATCGCGCTGGCCCTGCACAGTGATCGGGATATCGCGTCCGCCGCGGCGGAAGCCTTTACGCCCGCCATGCCGCTGGATGCGACGAGCCTCGTCTATGCGTTCGCGGGGCTGCTATTAGGCTGGGTTGTGTGGGAACTCTGCCAGTGGCCGGTGAAGGTGAAGCTGCGCCGGCGCAAGACCCGCAGACAACGTCTCGCCAGCTAGCGCGGCTGCAGCAGAATGGCGCGGGCGTGGATCAGGACGAAGCCGAGATACGCCGCCACCCACAGGGCCGCAGAGACCATGAGGTGCACCGTGTAGGTTTCCGCATGGAAGGGGGTACCGGTGCGGACCAGGGCCGCGAGGGTAATCGCGATGAAGACCAGCGTGGCCGTGATCCCGGCCGTAAGTGAACGCCCGGAATGGCCGCGGATCGCCCGGCTCATGACGGCCAGCGTCATGGTGGCGATGGCGCCTACTGTCAGCGCATGAATGCCCGCGCTTGCCGGTACATGGTCGGGCCAGACCGCGCCGGCCGCGATCAGCGCGAGGGCGACAGGAATCCAGCCATAGCCGACATGGAGTACCAGAAGCAGCGGCTCACGCCAGGCCGGCCCGCCGCGCCAGCGTGCCA
Organism: Pseudomonadota bacterium; assembly: GCA_027618305.1. Lineage (GTDB taxonomy): Bacteria > Pseudomonadota > Alphaproteobacteria > UBA6615 > UBA6615 > UBA8079. The sequence continues at coordinate 8,809 of JAQCFD010000090.1, read as the reverse complement.
GGCGTGCCGCATGTGTCAGCGCAGCGAGACCGAGGAGTGCGCCGCTGGCGGCAATGTCGGGCGCGACCACCCAGGAAAGCAGAGCGACGATGCCAAGCGCGAGCGCGATCTTGTCGAAGGGGCCGAACGGGGCGGGCAGGCGTTTGTGACCGGCCTTGACCAGCCAGTTGCGTGTGAAGCTGGGCACGACCCGGCCGCCGATCAGCATGATAAGCGCCGCGAAAACCGCCAACGCCAGCCGGGTGCCGAAGGGCTCCAACTCGGCGCCGTTGATCGTGATGCCGGCATACCCGGCGTGGGTGAGCGCGTTGGCGAAGATCAGGACGCTGATCGCTGCGACGAGGGGGAGGTTGCGCCAGTTCTTGCCCGCGGCGATCTCGCGCAGCGCCATCAACGCGAAGGCTATGAGGAAACCGAGATCGATCAGCGCCGTTGCCGGCGCGCCGAGACTGTCCGAGAGCCATATCGCGATGCGTCCCGCGATCCACAACCCGGCCAAGCCGGCGAGGGGCAATCCCTGCAATGGCAGCCGCCCGGTCCAGTTCGGTATGGCCGTCAGCATGAACCCGGCCATGACGGCGGCGCCATAGCCGAACAGCATTTCATGGATGTGCCAGGCGCGCGGTGCCAGCGCACCCGGGCTTTCGATCAGCCCCAGAAACGCGTGCATCCAGACGAGCAGCGCAATGATCGCCCAAAGGCCGGCGAACAGGAAGAAGGGCCGGAAGCCCTGGGACAGAATCGGCCAGCCCTGCCAGCTGCGATAGCGCGGCACGGGCGTATGATCGGGATCAGGCATGGCCATTGGCGGGTCCTTCACGCCGAAGGGGCTGTGGTGCTTGGTTTCATCCTACTGCTTGCCGTCACCGTCCGTAAGTGACGGATTGTCGCCGCGATACTGGCCTTGGGTATAGCCGCGCCTATATCATGCGCGGCAAACAACGGTTCTCAGGGGGAAGTCACATGCGCGCAGCATTCTATGAAAAATTGGGTCCGGCCAAAGACGTTCTGACGGTGGGTGAACAGCCGACGCCGGAGCCCGGCCCGGGCGAGGTTCGGGTGAAGCTGGCCACGTCCGGCGTCAACCCGTCGGACTGGAAGGCGCGCGCGCGCGGACGGGGCGGGGTCATCCCGTTCCCGCTGATCATCCCCCAGAGCGACGGTGCGGGCACAATCGATGCCGTGGACGACGGCGTGGATGGAGGCCGGGTCGGCCGCGATGTCTGGCTGATGAACGGCCAGTGGCAGCGTCCCTTCGGCACCGCGGCGGAATATATCTGCATGCCCTCGAAGTACGTGATCGATCTGCCGGCCGGCACCGACAAAGCCGATGCGGCGTGCTTTGGCATCCCGTTCCTCACCGCCCACCGGGCCGTGATGTTCGATGGCGATGTGTCCGGCCAGACCATTCTGGTGCAGGGCGGTGCGGGCGCTGTCGGTGATTACGCAGTCCAGGTCGCCAAGGCCAATGGTGCGCGGGTGATCACGACGGTCAGCTCGGACGAGAAGGCGGCTTATGTGCGCCAGGCCGGGGCCGACGAGGTTGTGAACTACCGGACCGAGGATGTTGCGGCGAGGATTCTCGACATGACCGACGGCAAGGGTGTGGACCGGATTGTCGAACTGAACCTGTCGGCGAATGCGCCGGGCTATGGCCAGATTCTGGCACCGCGTGGGACCGTCATCATCTATGGGACGGTCGACGCGATGGCGAGTGTTCCGGCCCAGGATTTCATCGTGAAAGGCGCGAACCTCAAATGGTTCATCGTCTACTCGATCACAGACGCCGAGCGTGACGAAGGGGTCGCAGCGCTCAACAAGATGCTCGCCGACGGCAATCTGAATACGACCATCGCCGCACGTTTTCCGCTTGAGGAGATTGCCGCCGCGCACGAAATGGTGGAAGCCGCCAAGCATATCGGCAACGTCGTGCTCGATATCGGCTAGTGCTGGGGCGCCGCCTTTCGGCGATCCCCGGATCATTTCCGAAAAACCTCATAACCAGTTGAATTACATGATAGTTTGTTTGCTTAATTGATGCTTCTGTGGGTTTCTCATAGTGCACTGAAATCATTCAATATATTTGGTTAATGGTGTGGTTTTGAGTTCGACCATAAGGTAATAAATTCAATGAAATTAATATTTTAAGGGGTTTTTCTAATTTTTCGCTAGGCAACGCGAGTCGCGCCGGTCCAGTATCCGGTCAAGCAGTAGGAGCCTTGCGATGCGAAAACACCTGGCAAAACCCGTGATTATGATTGGATTGCCGCTTTTGTTGGGCGGCTGCGGATTGCCGCCGGCGCTTTCTGCCGCGTCCTGGGCGCTGGACGGGATCAGTTACCTGGCCTCGGGCAAGAGTGTCACGGACCACGCCATTTCCGAGGTCGCGCAACAGGATTGCGCCCTGTTCCGGGTTGTTCAGGGCCGTGAGTTTTGCGAAGCGGACACGGACGACATACAGACCGCAGAAGGCCCGCAGATCATTGGCCCGGTCACCCCTTATGGCGACAACTGGCAGGCCAGCGATGATGCACCGCCGTTGGAAGATCCGTTTGTGGTCCCGGCTGAAATGGCCGAATTTGTCGATGGCTTCGGTCCGGGTATCGTGGTCGTGAATGATCGCCAGACTGCGGCGGCGTTCGCGCCGGTGGCCGCCAACTGGCGCGAGACGAGGGGCTCACCTGGCCGTTTCGCCGATGCGGCGCCGAAGCCGCGACCGGCCTATCTGAACACGCCAGTTTACGATATTGCACGGTCTCGGCCGCAGGCGCCGACCGGTCAGCCGGAACGGCCGTCTTCCGTCCGGTCTCATGGCCAGGCGCATGTCATGTCCGTCGTGGGCAGTTTCAAATCCATCGACAACGCCTGGAAACAGGCCCATCGGTATGCCTCTTTGGACGCCCAGGTGCGTTCGATGCGCGTTGACGGTCGGACCTGGCACCGGGTTGTGGTTGACGCGCCATTGTCGAGAGTACGCCAAATGGGGGCGGTGGATGCCTGGGCATTGCGGTTGTGTAACACGGACGGCACCTTGCCGCCCTGCGGGCCGGCGACGATCAGCAGCGCCGGCGTGGTCACGCCGCATGATGCTGTTCGGGATGTTCGGGTCAACTAAAGCTGTTCAACTCACTATGAGACGTGAATCCGCCGCAATTTTACGGTTAGTATGGATTCATGATGACCTTCCAGATCAAAACTGTTCGAAACGCGCTTGCCGGCGGATTGCTGGCAGCGTTGTTGATCCCCGACGCCGCCGGTGCGGTTGTGACCCACGCGTCTCACCGCGCGTTTTATGAAATTCGCATAGGCCGTGTGGATGCCAGCTCTCAAATTGTCGATGCGCGCGGGCGCATGGTGGCGGAATGGAGCCGTGCCTGTGACGGCTGGGCCTCCAGCCAACGCCTCGTCGTCAGCATGGCCCCCGGTGAGGGTGAGCCGATCAATTCCGAAGTCGTGATGACCAGCTTCGAGGCGCTCGACGGCACCCTGTTCAGTTTTGATACCGAGACCCGGATCGGGGGCGAGACGGTCGAGGCGGCCAAGGGGGCGGCGGAACGGTCAGGGCGCGGCATGGCGGGGCGCGCGACCTACAAAGTGCCGCGTGGGGTCGCAATTGACCTGCCGGCCGACACGGTGTTTCCGTACGAGCACACGATTGCGGTGATCGAAGCCGCGGAGCAAGGGAAGACGCGTGCTTTCAGCTATTACTTCGATGGCTCCCAGCCTGAAAACGCACCGATGGCGGCGAATTCCCTGATCCTCGGCAAGGCGCGGGATGCCGCGGACGGCGGCGAGAACAGTTTTGGGGCCCTGAGCGCCCATAAGTGGTGGCCGGTGCGCCTGGCAATGTTCGCCAGCAGTGCGGGCAAGGGGCTCAACGAGGAGCCGGAATTCGAGATGACCCAGGTGTTGCAGGATAATGGCGTCGTACGGCGTTTCGAGTTCGACTATGGGGCGTTTTCCCTGGTCGCTGCCCTCGTCAAAATCGAGGAAATTGCGCCACCGCGCTGTAACTAGGCCGTAACAGCGCGCCGGGCCGTAATCAAGCGCCATCGTCCAGATGGTTTTGTCAGCCAGCTTTGATCAGCGTTTATCGGTGGATTGCGCCGTCTTGTCACCCCGAATGGACCTGCCTTTTCCGATGGCATCGTGCCCCAGCTTGCCGCGAACCTGATCGATGACCGCCTCGACCCGTTTGCGGTGATCGGCGTCGGGATCTGCCAGGTCCGGTGGATCGGCTTCGAGCGGGTCTGCGAAATTCGAAAGGCCGACGCCGATCAGCCGGAATTTGCTGCCTGCCGGGGCCGCCGCGATCGCGCGGTCGAGCAGGGGCACCGCCGCGCGATACAGAGTCTCTGCCAATTGGGTGGGCGCCGGCAGCGCGTGGGAGCGGGTCAGAGTTTTGAATTGAGAAGACTTCAGCTTGAGCGTGACGGTGCGGCCGGCGAGGTCGCGTGCCTTCATCCGGTCTGTCACCTTTTCGCAAAGCGGCCACAGGCGTTTTCTCAGCGTTTCGGGATCGACGATATCTTCCGAGAAGGTGGTCTCACTGGACAAATTTTTGGGCAGCGAATGGGGTGTCACCGCACGTGTGTCTTCGCCATGGCTGAAGCGTGCTAGGCGCTGGCCGATGGCGCCATAACGTTTCATCAGCCGGGCTTCGTCATGGCTGCGTATCTGGCCAATGGTATGGAGCCCGTCTGCGGTCAGTTTGCGATGCAGGGACTTGCCCACGCCCCAAATGCGCGTCACCGGCAGCGTATCGAGAAATGACAGCGCCTCGCCGCGACCGATCACCGCAAACCCGCGGGGTTTGTCCATGTCGGAGGCCAGCTTCGCCAGAAATTTGTTGTAGCTCAGGCCGACCGACGCGGTGACGCCAATCTCACGCTCGATTCGATTGACCAGCCGGATCAGGGACTTCGCCGGGCTCGCATGATGCAATTTTTGAGTGCCTGTCAGATCCAGGAATGCTTCATCGATCGAGAGCGGCTCAACCAGCGGGGTGATCTCGCGCATGAATTCACGGATTTGGCGTCCGACCGCGCTGTATTTTTCCATGTCCGGCCGGATCACCGTCGCATCGGGGCAGAGTTTGAGTGCCTGGAACATGGGCATCGCCGAGTGCACCCCCTTGATCCGGGCGATGTAGCACGCCGCTGAGACGACGCCGCGCTGTCCGCCGCCGACAATCACCGGCTTGTCCCGCAGGGCAGGATCGTCGCGTTTCTCGATGCTGGCATAGAAGGCGTCGCAGTCGATATGCGCGATGGACAAGGAGTCGAGCTCGCGATGGGCCAGAATTCGCGGTGCGGCGCAGGCAGGGCAGTGTCGAGAGCCGGATGGGACAGTGGCCGCACAATCGCGGCAGAGGCCCGTGTGAGCGTTCTGAGGGCCTGTGGTCATGGCTGGGCGCCGATTGGGGGCCAAAGCCATGCAGCCCCCCGCACCCCGCTGGAATCGCCATGCCTGGCCTTGCGGATCGGGGTTGTGATCGAGTCCGAGAAGATGTGGTCGTCGATCAGGCCGGGGAGATGGGTATAAAGGCGGTCGATGTTCGACAATCCGCCGCCGAGGACGATTACATCGGGGTCGATGATATTGATGATCATCGCGAGGCTGCGCGCCAGACGATCTTCAAGGCGCGCGAGGGACGCCGCGGCGTCCGCATCGCCGGCGTCGGATGCGGCCGCGATGTCGGCAGCTGACAGGAAATGCCCGGTCTGCGCCGCGTGACGGCGTTCGAACGCAGGTCCGGAGACGAAGGTCTCGATACAACCGCGCCGGCCGCAGAAGCAGTCGCTGCCGGGATACTCGTCCGCCGTCATCCACGGCAGTGGTGTGTGCCCCCATTCGCCGGCGATGGCGTTGCCGCCGACGAGTATTCGACCCTGGTTCACCAGACCGCCGCCAACGCCGGTGCCGATGATCACGCCGAAGACCGTTTCTGCGCCCTGGGCGGCACCGTCGGTCGCTTCGGATATGGCGAAACAGTTCGCATCGTTCGCCATCCGCACCGGCCTGCCGAGATGATCTGCGAGGTCGCGGTCAAAGGGCTGGCCGTTGAGACATGTCGAGTTGGCGTTCTTGATCAACCCGGTGGCGGGAGAGATTGTCCCAGGTATGCCGATTCCGACCGGCGTGGCGGCTTCGGGTGTGGGGTCGATTTGCACGACGAGCCGGGCGATCGCTGTGAGCGTCGCCGCGTAGTCTCCACGTGGCGTCCCGATCCGCGCACGTGCGATCTCAACGCCGGAATCGTCGAGCACGATGCCTTCGATTTTGGTGCCGCCGAGGTCAATTCCGATGCGCATGTCGATAGGGATCGAGGCTAGTTGTGGACTTTTGACGCATTATTATCCATTTTCCTTTGCGAGTCCGCGCGAGGTCGGGGGACGGACGGCTCATGGGGATGATCTGTGGGAGTGGCCCGGCATATTCTTTTTGTACAGACAACGTCAGGCTGGGCATGTCGAAGACCGTACTTATCGTCGAAGACAACGAACTGAACATGAAGCTCTTTCACGACCTTCTGGAAGCGCAGGGGTACGCGACGCTTCAGACCAAGGATGGCCGCGAAGCGCTGCAACTGGCCCGCGAACATCGGCCCGACCTCGTTCTGATGGACATCCAGTTGCCGGAGGTTTCGGGGCTTGAGGTCACGAAGTGGATTAAAGAGGACGAGAATCTTCGTGATATTCCGGTGATTGCCGTGACCGCCTTTGCCATGAAAGGCGATGAGGAAAAGATACGGCAGGGCGGATGCGAAGCCTATATTGCGAAGCCGATCTCGGTCTCCGAATTCCTGGAAACGGTTCAGAAATTCATTGACGCCTAGAGCCGCCGTCGCGCGACGGGGCCAGATTCCGTCCATGAAAAAAGCCGCCCGAAGGGCGGCTTTTGCGTGATGACTGCCCGGCATGGCCGGGCATGCCCATACGCTATTTCATCTTTTCTTCCTTGAACGCCACATGCTTGCGTACGACCGGGTCGTACTTGCGCATCTCGAGTTTCTCCGGCTTCTGTCGCGGATTCTTCTTCGCGACATAGTAGTAACCTGTGTCCGCCGAACTGACGAGTTTCACAAGGATGGTAGCGGGTTTCGCCATGGTCTTTTTCCTGTGGCTTGATTTCTGGCCGGGAAGATACCGTGCAGCCCGCGCAAGTCAAGCAGGGATGATGGCCTGAGAGCGAGTTTTAGGCGCGGGAGCATGCGAATCGGTCGTTCGGGGTGGTCATCCGCCGGCGTCGTCACGCTGCGTACTCGTGTCCTGCGGGGACAATGATTCGCGCACCGATTGTGCAAGTTGTGCACGCTGGAAAGGTTTGCGCAACACGGGGTACGCCGTGATCACGTTGGCGTCGGCCGGATAGCCGGACATCAAAAGCGCGCCGACATCGGGATACAGGGCGCGGGCGGCGTTCAGGAGGTCCGGTCCGGTCATTTCGCCGAGGAGAACCACGTCCGATAGAATCAGGTCGACACGGCCCTGTTGCAAAAGGGCCAGACCTCGCTCCGCTGTCGGGTAGTCTGTCACCTTGTAGCCAAGGTTCGTGAGGCTGATGGCGACCAGCGTGCGCACTTCGTCATCATCCTCGACGACCAGGATATGTTCGCCGCGACCGCGCAGCAAATCTCGGTCTTCGGGCGCGGAAGTTTCATCCGCGTCAGAATGCGCGCGCGGAAGATAGAGCAAGATTTCCGTGCCGGCGCCCGGCTCGCTGTCGACCGTGACAAGGCCGCCCGACTGGCGGACAAATCCGTAGACCATGGACAGCCCAAGCCCGCTGCCCTTGCCAAACTCCTTGGTCGTGAAAAATGGCTCGAATATACGCGATTTCACGTCCTCCGGCATTCCCGTGCCGGTGTCGCGGACGGACAACATGGCGTACTCGCCCGGCTGCGCGTCGGCGTGGCCGGCCGCCGTCATTTCGTCGATGACGGCGTTGCGGCAGGAGATTGTCAGGGTGCCGCCATCGGGCATCGCGTCGCGCGCATTGATGGCGAGGTTCAGGATGACGTTTTCAACCTGACCCGGGTCGGCCGTGGCCGGCCATAGGTCCGGGTCCGTCGACAACCGGACATCTATCCTCTCGCCCAATGTTCGATCCAGCAACTGGTGGAGATCATCGACCAGAGATGACAGGTCGAGGGATTTGGGCTGTAGCTGCTGTTGTCGTGAAAAAGCGAGAAGACGCTGGGTGAGCTCAGCCCCGCGCCGGGAGGCGCGCAATATGGAGCGGAGCATCTCGTTATCGTGGCCGATCTCGTCGGCAAGGAACTCCGTGTTGCCCTGGATTACCGCCAGCAGGTTGTTGACGTCGTGGGCGATGCCGCCGGTCAGCTGTCCGACCGCTTCCAGGCGCTGCGCTAGTCGGAGCTGTTGTTCTAATTTTTTTTGGTCGGAAATGTCGCGCGCGACGACAAGAAACGCCTCCTGATCGTTCCAGATTGTCTGTGATGCGAAGCCATCGACTTCGACAGTATTCCCGTGCAGCGTCCGAAAGGTTACGTCCTGCAGAATTATTCGCGATTCCCCGTCGGTCAGGCGTTGGCGTGCCTTGGCTATCCGTTCCTGATTTTCGGGTGAAATGATATCTATGGCGGACAATCCGAGGACTTCGTCAACGGAATCGGCTTCCATAAGGCGGACCATCTCGGGGTTGGCAAAAATAATATTTCCACGCGCATGAACGAAAACGGCATCCGGCAACAAATCCGACAGCAAACGGTAGTGTTCCTGACTGGTCCGCAAGGCCTCGTTGGCGAGAAGCAGCTCGGTTGTCCGTGCCAGAACCTGTGATTCCA
>JAQCFD010000089.1 GCA_027618305.1 Pseudomonadota bacterium | reverse complement strand
GTCAACGTTGCGGCGGATGGCGTGCATCGTGTGGTTGCCGCCGATCGACAGCATGTCGCCGTCGCCGCCGACGACCCAGACGTCGAGCTCGGGGTTGGCGAGCTTCACGCCGGATGCCACTGCCGGTGAGCGACCGTGGATCGTGTGGAAACCGTAGGTTTCCATGTAGTAGGGGAAGCGCGCCGCGCAACCGATGCCGGACACGAAGACCGTGTTCTTGGGGTCGGCTTCGAGTTGGGCCAGTGTGTTCTGGACACCCTTGAGGATGGCGTAGTCGCCACAGCCAGGGCACCAGCGAACTTCCTGATCGGTCGCGAAGTCGCGGGCCGTCAGTTTTTCCGGGGGGCTTTGGACGTTCATTCTACTTCTCCAGCCGGGCACGGATAGCGTCTTCGAGCTCTCCGATGAGGAACGGCTTGCCGTTGACTTTGTTGAACCCTTCAGCGGGCAGCAGATACTGGTCACGCAACAGGGTGCGCAACTGACCGGTGTTCATTTCGGGCACCAGGATCTGATCGAAGGTGCCGAGAAGCTCTCCCAAATTGCGCGGGAGCGGCCAGATATAGCGCAGGTGAATCTGGGCCACATCCAAGCCTTCGTCGCGCAGATTGCTGACGGCACGATTGATCGGTCCGTAAGTCGACCCCCAACCCACGACAGCGATCTTGGCCCCGGCCGCGCCAATCTCGACTTTTTGTTCAGGGATGTCATTGGCGATGCCCAGAACCTTGGCGGCGCGTACGTTCGTCATCTTCTGGTGGTTTTCAGGGTCATAGGAAATATGGCCGCTGTCGTAGGACCGCTCGATGCCGCCGATCCGATGCATCATATCCGGTGTGCCCGGCTTCACCCAGGGGCGTGCGAGGGTCTTGTCGTCACGCATGAAGGGCTGGAAGTTCTCCGGGTCCGTGCGGAACGCGACGTCGAAACGTTCCGCGTCGCCCGCATCGGGGATCAGCCAGGGTTCTGATGCGTTGGTGATGTAACCGTCGGTCAGCACCATGACCGGGGTCATGTACTTTGTGGCGATGCGGACGGCTTCGATGGCCACCTCATAGCCGTCGGACGGCGTGGAGACCGATATCACCGGCATGGGTGAGTCGCCGTTGCGACCGTACACGGCCTGATAGAGATCCGATTGTTCGGTCTTCGTCGGCAGGCCGGTCGACGGGCCCGCGCGCTGCGAGTTGATCACGACCAGGGGCAGTTCGGTGGCGATGGCCAGGCCGATCGCTTCCATCTTCAGCGCGATGCCCGGGCCGGAGCTGGACGTAATGCCCAGGGACCCGGCGTAGGACGCGCCGATGGCCGCGGCCGCGGCGGCGATTTCGTCTTCGGCCTGGAAGGTCACGACACCGAATTCCTTCATCCGTGCCAGCTGGTGCAGCAGGGCGGAGGCCGGTGTGATCGGATAGGAGCAGAAGGCGATCTTCAGGTCGGCGAGCAGAGAGCCGGCGAGCAGACCCAACGAGACCGATTCCGCGCCGGTGATGGTCCGGTAGAGGCCCGGCGCGATCGAGGCGGCCTCGACTTCATACGTGCCGAGCTCGGCCGGCATTTCAGCCGTCTCGCCAAACGCATGGCCCGCGTTCAGCGCCGCGATGTTGGCCTTGGCGATGTCGGGCTGTTTGGCAAATTTGGTTTCAAGCCAATCGATCGAGGCCTGCCGTTTGCGCCCGTACATCCAGTAAACGAGGCCGAGGGCCCACATGTTCTTGGAGCGCAGGGCTTCCTTGTTCGACAGCCCGAATTCCTTCACCGCCTCGACCGTGAGGCGCGACATGTCGATCTTGACCAGGCGATAGCCTTCGAGGCTGTCATTCTCCAGCGGGTTTTCCGTGTAGCCGGCCTTGGTCAGGTTGCGGTCGGAGAAGGCGCCGGAATCGGCGATCACGATGCCGTTGGGCTTCACATCCGCCAGATTGGTGACCAGTGCTGCGGGGTTCATCACCACCAGCACGTCGAGCAGATCGCCCGAGGTCATGATCTTGCGGGCACCAAAATTAATCTGGAACGCCGAGACGCCGAAGGTCGTGCCGGCGGGGGCACGAATTTCGGCCGGGAAATCCGGAAAGGTGGCAAGGTCATTGCCGGCGATCGCTGACGTCATGGTGAAGTGGCTGCCGGTCAGCTGCATGCCATCGCCGGAGTCGCCCGCAAAACGGACGACAGCGGATTCAATCTCCTGACGGTTCTCTTCCGGCCTTTCGACGGCCGCTACCTCAGACATCGGGTGTTTCCTTCCCGTAAATTCGGCTTTGTATTCGGATCAATGTTCGGATTCGCGCAAACGTCGCAGCGCGGCGCTACATTCATCCGCCCGCCCATTCGTTTCAAGCATAAACTGGTGCAACGAGAGCCCAACTAAGGTGTTTTGCCGGTCAGTCAAGAGCGGCGATCATTGTGTCGATGGTTACGAACTTCCGACGTGGCGCCCCGAGCTTCGCTGCGGCCACTTCGGCCGCGTCGATCGTCTGCCAATCCTGATAGGTCAGACAGCGCACGTTGCGCTCCGCGAGCAAGGCTTCCAGGGCTTCGCGTCCGGGCTTCGTACCTTCTGCGATATCCTCAAAGATCTGCGTGGCGGCGATGTCGCCGTCGGGCTTGTTGGTGCCGATCACGCCGGTCGGCCCGCGCTTGATCCAGCCCACGGCATAGACCCCGTCGCTGACCCGGCCCTCGTCATGAACGACGATGCCGTTGTCTGCATCGAACGGCACCCCGGGGAACGGATCGGAAAAATAGCCGATCGCCGGAATCACGAGGCCGCATTCGATGTCGAAGAACTCGCCGGTCCCGACGGAGCGTCCGTCTTCGACGCGGGTATGTTCCAGGCGAATGCCTTCGACCTTGTCGCCGCCGAGAATTTCGATCGGCTTGGCATAGAAGGTGAAGTGAACGCGTTTGGATTTGCCTGCCGGATCGACGTCGGGAAATTCCTTCATCGTCGCCAGATTGCGGTCCTTGAGGCGCTTGTCGCGGTCCGACCACTCGCCCTCGACCTGGTCGGGAAGCTGGGTCGCGTCTATGACCGGCTGACAATCGTCGAGCTTGCCCATTTCGCGTAATTCGACATTCGTGAATTTGGCTTCGATCGGGCCGCGCCGGCCGACCATATAAACATCGGTGATGGGTGACGCTTTGATGGCGTCAGCGGCGTGATCGGCAATATCCGTGTCGGTCATTTCTTCCGGCGTCTTCACCAGCACCCGGGCAACGTCGACGGCGACATTGCCCTGACCGATGACGACCACCGTGCCGGTGTTCAGGTCGGGTTGAAGATCCGTGAAGTCGGGATGTCCGTTGTACCAACCCACGAAGTCGGCCGATCCGAAGACCCCGGCCTTGTCCTCGCCGGGAATGCCTAGCTTGCGGTCGCGCGGCGCGCCGACGGCCAGCACGATCGCGTCGTACATCTCCCGCAGCTCCGCCATGGTGACATCGCGTCCCACCTCGACATTGCCATAGTAGCCAACGCCGTCGCGTAACGCTGTCTTCTCGTAGACGCGTGCGACTTTTTTGGTTGTCTGATGGTCCGGCGCGACGCCGCCACGGATCAATCCGAAGGGGGTCGGCAAACGTTCGATGATATCGACCCGGACGTCTTTATCGTCCTTGAGCAAGGCATCGACCGTGTAAAATCCGCTCGGCCCTGCGCCGATGACGGCAACATTGATTGACATGATTCCTCCCTAGAACTCGGCTGGACTATATCCAAACCAATGGGCCACTGCCACCCATCTGACCCTCCCGTCTGAATGGTATCCGCGTGCGCGATTCGCGGGGCACATCGATTGCCATTGAAGCTTGAACTCATATTGAGTATATCTAGCCTCCCGGTGGATCGAGCTTCACCGAATTCAGGGGAACGGAACGGCGCGGTCAACGCGCCATAACTCGTCACCGACTGCACAGGAGATTGCGACCATGCTGCGCATGCGTATTCGCACCCACATCACCGCCACCGTGGCGGCACTGCTGACCCTCTTTTCGGCATCGTTTGCCGGCGCCCAGCAGGATCCGATTCGCATCGGCGAAATCAACAGCTACACGGGTCCGTTGGCATCCTTCACGGTGCCGTATCGGAACGGGTGGCAGCTCGCCGTCGAGGAGATCAACGCCAAGGGCGGGGTTCTGGGGCGTTCGCTCGAAGTGATTTCGCGTGACGACGGCGCCAAGCCGGCCGACGCGGTGAAATTCGCCGAGGAGCTGGTGCGGCGCGAGAAGGTCGACCTGATTGCCGGCACCTTCCTGTCGAACATCGGGCTCGCCGTCGCCGATTTCGCGGCGCGCAACAAGGTCCTGTTCGTGGCGTCCGAACCGCTGTCTGACGCCATCGTCTGGGAAAAGGGAAACGACTACACGTTCCGCCTGCGCCCCTCGACCTACATGCAGGCTGCGATGCTTGCCGAGGAAGCCGCCAAGCTGCCGGCCAAGCGCTGGGCCACGGTCGCGCCGAACTATGAGTATGGACAGTCGGCCGTGAGGGCGTTCCAGGACGTGCTGAAGGGCTTGCGCCCGGATGTCGAATTCGTCGGCGAGCAGTGGCCGGCTCTGTTCAAGCTCGACGCCGGTGCCACCGTTCAGGCACTGGCTCTGGCCAAGCCCGACGCGATCTTCAACGTCACCTTCTCGATCGATCTGGCGAAATTTGTTCGTGAGGGCCAGCTGCGCGGTCTGTTCCAGGACCGCCATGTCGTGAGTCTGTTGACCGGCGAGCCCGAGTATCTCGACCCGCTCAAGGACGAAGCGCCCGAGGGCTGGATCGTCACCGGCTATCCCTGGCAGGGGATCGAGGGTACCGCGCACAAGGCCTTCCTCGATGCCTATCGCAAGCGGTTCAACGACTATCCCCGCGCGGGCTCGATCGTCGGTTACAACACGATCCTGACGATCGCGGCGATGCTCGAGAAGGCCGGCTCCACCGACACCGACGCCATGGTGGCGGCGATGAAGGATCTGCAACTCGACACACCGTTCGGGCCCATCACCTATCGCTCACTCGACCACCAATCGACGATGGGCGCTTATGTCGGGCGCACCGCAAAGGTTGACGGCAAGGGCGTCATGGTGGATTTCCGCTATGCGAATGGTGCCGACTATCTGCCTGACGATGCGACGGTCCGAAAACTTCGACCGGCCAAGTAACGTTACGGGAGGCCCCGCAAATTTTGGCGGGCGGCGGCGCCGGGCTGTGAGTGCCATGCGGCGGCGCCGGAGGGTGTAGTGAGCTTTATAGTCGTTCAGGCGATCACGGGACTGGCCAGTGCGGCGTCCCTGTTCCTGATCGCGGTCGGCCTGTCGATCGTGTTCGGGGTCACCCGGGTCGTCAATTTTGCGCACGGTTCGCTTTACATGCTCGGCGCGTATCTCGCGTTCAGCTTTGTCGCCGCCTTCGGTGAAAGCTTCCTCGGCTACCTCGCGGCGATCCTGCTTGCAGCGATCGTCGTGGGTGGCGTCGGCGCGGTCATGGAGACCAGCCTGCTGCGGCGGATATACCGCGCGCCGGAACTGTTCCAGCTGCTCGCCACCTTCGGGGTGGTGCTCGTCGTCCAGGACCTGACGCGTCTCATCTGGGGCGCGGATGATCTGTTCGCGCCGCGCATGCCCGGCCTCGACGGCGCCATCCAATTTCTCGGGCATGCGGTGCCCCAATATGACCTGTTTCTGATCGCCGTTGCGTTCGTTGTTCTGGGCGCCCTGTGGTTGCTGTTTCGTCACACCCGGTTCGGCGTGCTCGTGCGCGCGGCGACCGAAGATCGCGAGATGGTGGCGGCACTCGGCATCGACCAGCGCTGGTTGTTTACCGGCGCGTTCATTCTGGGGGCCGCGCTCGCGGGACTGGGCGGCGCGCTGCAGATACCCCGTCAGGCGGCGAGCCTGTCGATGGACCTGAACATCATCGTCGATGCGTTTGTCGTCGTGGTGGTTGGCGGCATGGGCTCGATCATGGGGGCCTTCGTCGCCGCCGTGCTGATCAGTGAGTTGCTGGCATTCGGTGTGGTTATTTTTCCCGAGATCACGTTGGTGCTGATCTTCATGGTGATGGCGGTCACCCTCGTGCTCAAGCCCAGCGGATTGTTCGGGCGGCCGGAGTTCACGATGGCCGAAGACCGGCGCAACCCTGACCCGCCGTTGCGCGCCGGCGATGGGCTCAGTCGGATCTTCTGGTGGTTCCTGCTGGTGGCGGGCGTGGCGGCACCTTTGGTCATCGGGGACTTTGCGGTCGTCGTGTTGACGGAAATCGCAATCCTGGCGCTGTTTGCTGCGAGCCTGCATTTCCTGCTCTGGGGCGGTGGTCTGATCACTTTCGGGCATGCGGCCTATTTCGGGCTCGGCGCCTATGGATCGGGCCTGGCGGTGTTTCATCTGTCGCTGGGCATGGCACCTGCACTCCTCCTGGCACCCCTGGCGGGGGCGGCCGGTGCGCTGCTATTCGGCTGGTTCTGCGTGCGGTTGTCGGGCATCTACATGGCGATGCTCACGCTGGCCTTTGCCCAGATGGCGTGGTCGGCGGCGTTCCAATGGGTCGGCTTCACCGGGGGCGACAACGGCATCCTCGGCGTCTGGCCGAGCGCCTGGGCATCCGATCCGGTGGTTTTCTACTATCTGGCATTTGTGGTCTGCGCCGCGGTGATCTGGGGGCTGCGGCATACGGTCTTCAGCCCGTTTGGCTACACACTGCGCGCGACCCGCGATTCCGCACTGCGCGCGGCCGCGATCGGGGTGGACGTGACCCGGCACCGCTGGCTCGCCTTCACCCTTGCGGGTGCCGCCGCCGGCGTGGCGGGCGGCTTCTTTGCGTTTGCCAAGGGGAGCGTGTTTCCCGACGTGCTGTTCGTTTCAACCTCGGTCGACGGCCTGGTGATGGTGTTGCTCGGTGGTCTGCAGTCGCTCGCGGGGCCCATTCTGGGCGCGATTGTCTTCACGGAAATCGAGACGGAGTTGACCCGTCTGACCGACCTCTGGCAGCTGTTCCTCGGGTTGCTGATTATCGTTCTTGTCGTGGTGTTGCCGCACGGGCTCGTCGGTCTGTCCGCCCTCGTGCGTCGGCGGTCGTCATGAGCGTTCTGGCGGTCGAGAATCTGTCCAAGGCGTTTGGCGGCGTGCAGGCGGTCGGGGGTGTCTCATTCGCGGTCGCATCCGGTGAGCGGGTCGCGCTGATCGGGCCGAACGGCGCGGGCAAGACGACCCTGTTCAATTGCATCAACGGCCAATTGCGACCCGACGGCGGCCGAATTCGGATGTCCGGGCAGGACGTCACGGGAAAGACGCCACATCGGATTTGGCGCCATGGGGTGGGCCGCACATTTCAGATCACGGCAACATTCACCAGCATGACGGTTGCGGAGAATATTCAGGTGGCCCTTGCGTCCGCCGATGGCGCGGCCACGGGGCTTGGTCGTCGCCTGGGCACACGGTATCGGGCCGAGGCCGAAGCGCTCATCGACCTGGTCGGATTGGCCAGCCGGACAGAGAATTCCGCTGCGGAGCTTCCCTATGGCGACCTCAAGCGGTTGGAACTTGCCGTCGCGATGACGAACGATCCCTCGCTGCTGCTGATGGATGAACCGACGGCGGGCATGGCGGCGGATGCGCGTGGCGGGATGATGGATCTGGTCGATGTGATGGTCGCCGAGCGCGGCGTCGCGGTGCTGTTCACCGAGCACGACATGGATGTGGTGTTTGGCCATGCGGACAGGGTGATCGTGCTCGACCGGGGGCAAGTGATCGCCGAAGGCACACCGGATGAGATCCGCGCGGATGCCAGGGTGCGGGCGGTCTATCTCGGAACCTTCGATGCGCAAGAGGCCGCGGTATGAGTGCGCCGGCACCAGCGCTGCGTCTGGCAGGGATCGAGGCCTTCTACGGCACGGCGCAGGCTCTCTTCGGGGTCGATCTCGATGTTCCGGCCGGATCGGTAACGGTTTTGCTGGGGCGTAACGGCGCGGGAAAATCGACCACCCTCAAGGCGGCCATGGGATTGGTGAATGTACAGGCCGGCCGGGTGTTCATCGGGTCCCGGGACGTAACGGGCGTGCCTTCATACAAAGTTGCGCGCGCCGGGCTGGGCTATGTGCCCGAGACGAGGCGGGTCTTTGCAGGCCTGAGTGTCGAGGAGAACCTGGTCGTTGGCGAGCGCGCCGCAGATGCGGGGGTGGCGGTCTGGACGCGCGAACGCATCTTCGATTTGTTCCCGCCGCTCGCCGGTATGCGCGCGCGTTTGGCGGGTCAGTTGTCGGGCGGTGAACAGCAGATGCTGACCATCGCACGCACGTTGATGGGCAATCCCCGGATCGTGTTGCTCGACGAGCCGTCCGAGGGCTTGGCACCGGTGATCGTGCAGCAGATCGCGGCGACGATACAAACCCTGGCGGCGGAAGGGCTCACGGTCCTGTTGTCGGAGCAGAATGTCCGCTTTGCCATGCATGTGGCGAGCCGGGCGGCGGTCATCGAGCGTGGGCGAATCCTTGTCGAAGGACCGATCGCGGATATCGCGGCCGATGACAGCGTGCGCGAAGCCTATCTGACGCCCTGATCCCCGAAGGGACGGCCGCTCGAGCACCGGTTCGTTCGGGTTTAATGAATCTCGAAAGAAGCCGCGACGGTCCTCAGTTTTGGTGGCGTGACGATCTCGATATGTCCGACGCGGACCGAATGCAGCGGGCCATCGAGATTCTCGATCCAGAAATCCAGAAACTTGTGCAGCTTGGGAAATTCCGGCGGCATATCGAGCTTCTGCCAGACGAAACTCTGCAGAATGCCCGGGTGATCGGGCATGTGGTAGATGATCTCGGCGGTCGTGAGCCGCCACCCGTCCAGTTGTAACGCAACATCCTTTTGCATCTTCGACACCCCGCTTTCGACAAACCGAATTACTTGATGATTCGAATTATCCGACGCTATGTGCGCGGTGAAAACATAAAATACATTAATAACAACAGATTAGCACCGGTCTATCCGGAGTGCTGCCAATTCAAACGATAAAAAGCTCCGTCCGCGCGCGGTGCGCGGGTTGACAGCGGCCGGCCGGATCACTACCTGTCTGGCACTCACACGGGTCGAGTGCTAGTAATTCGACGAGAGCCGTGGATTTATTCATATATTACAGGAGGATAAGGGGATGAGCTTTCGCCCTTTGCATGACCGGGTTGTAGTGCGTCGCGTCGGTTCCGACGAAAAGACGGCTGGCGGCATCATTATTCCGGATACGGCCCAGGAAAAACCCTCGGAAGGCGAAGTCGTCTCCGTGGGCCCCGGTGCTCGTACCGAGGACGGCAAGGTAATTGCCATGGATGTGAAGGCCGGTGATCGGGTCCTGTTCGGCAAGTGGTCGGGCACGGAAGTTACGATCGACGGTGAGGAACTCCTCATCATGAAGGAGTCCGACATCATGGGTGTCATCGAGGCCACGAAGAAATCCAAGAAGGCCGCTTAATTAAATTTCGAAGAAGGAGAATTTCGAATGGCTGCGAAAGAAGTCAAATTTGGAACGTCGGCGCGCGACAAGTTGCTGAAGGGTGTCGACACCCTGGCCGACGCCGTCAAGGTTACGTTGGGCCCGAAGGGTCGTAACGTCATCATCGACCGTTCGTTCGGTTCGCCCCGTATCACCAAGGATGGTGTCTCGGTTGCCAAGGAAATCGAGCTTGAGGACAAGTTCGAGAACATGGGCGCCCAGATGGTTAAGGAGGTCGCTTCCAAGACCAATGACATCGCCGGTGACGGCACGACCACAGCAACGGTTCTCGCCCAGTCGATCGTTCGCGAAGGCACCAAGGCCGTTGCGGCCGGCATGAACCCGATGGATCTCAAGCGCGGCATCGACCTGGCGGTCACAGCTGTCGTGGCCGACATCGAAAAGCGCGCCAAGAAGATCCGTAGTTCCGAAGAAATTGCCCAGGTTGGCCGTATCTCCGCGAACGGCGACACCGAAGTCGGCGATTACATCGCGGACGCGATGCAGCGGGTCGGCAATGAGGGTGTCATCACGGTTGAAGAGGCCAAGAGCCTGACGACCGAGTTGGATGTCGTCGAAGGCATGCAGTTCGACCGCGGTTACCTCTCGCCGTATTTCATCACCAATGCCGAGAAGATGATCTGCGAGCTGGATAATCCTTACATCCTGCTTCACGAGAAGAAGCTTTCGAGCCTCCAGACCATGCTGCCGGTGCTCGAAGCCGTTGTTCAGTCGGGCAAGCCCCTGCTGATCATCGCCGAGGACATCGAAGGCGAAGCGCTGGCGACCCTCGTCGTCAACAAGCTGCGTGGTGGCCTGAAGATCTCCGCCGTCAAGGCGCCGGGCTTCGGTGACCGTCGCAAGGCGATGCTCGAGGATCTCGCGACCCTGACCAACGGTCAGGTCATCTCCGAGGATCTCGGCATCAAGCTCGAGAATGTCACACTCGACATGCTCGGCAGGGCCAAGCGGGTCTCGATCACCAAGGAAGAGACCACGATCGTCGACGGCGCCGGCAAGAAGGCCGACATCGAAGGCCGGGTCAACCAGATCCGCGCCCAGATCGAGGAGACCTCTTCGGACTATGATCGTGAGAAGCTGCAGGAACGTCTGGCGAAGCTCGCCGGCGGTATTGCGGTCATTCGCGTGGGTGGTGCGACCGAGATCGAAGTGAAAGAGAAGAAGGATCGCGTTGAAGATGCGATGCACGCAACCCGTGCGGCCGTCGAAGAAGGCATTGTCGCCGGCGGTGGTGTTGCGCTTCTCTATGCGACCAGGGTTCTGGACAAGCTTGAGGGTGAAAATGACGACCAGCAGGTCGGCATCAACATCATCCGCAAGGCCATTCAGGCTCCGGTTCGCCAGATCGCCGAGAATGCGGGCTTCGACGGTGCCGTTGTCTCGGGCAAGTTGCTCGAGCAGAAGGACACCGATTTCGGTTTCGACGCGCAGACTGGCAAGTACACCAATCTCGTGAAGGCCGGCATCATCGACCCGACGAAGGTCGTGCGTGCCGCGCTGCAGGATGCCGGATCGATCGCGGGTCTGCTGATCACGACCGAAGCGATGGTTGCCGACAAGCCGGAGCCGGCTGGCGGCGGCGGCCCGGGCATGCCCGATATGGGCGGCATGGGCGGTATGGGCGGCATGATGTAAGCCCGTCCCAACGGGACAAGACAAACAGGGCCGCACCGGCAACGGTGCGGCCTTTTTCGTGCCTGCATTCGGAGATCTAATTGTTCGTCATGCGCGGGCTCGACCCGCGTATCTTGTCTCGTTGTCGAATGGCGCATGAGATGCCCGGATCAAGTCCGGGCATGACGCTGGTTTTTAGGGTGTGAGGTTGGTTGTTCTGGCCT
>JAQCFD010000088.1 GCA_027618305.1 Pseudomonadota bacterium | reverse complement strand
CGCGCAGCAGCGCTATCAGCCTTGTCTGCCAGTCGGCATAGAGCGGCGCCGGTAGAACCGGCGGACTGACTTGATGCAAACCATAGAAGAGCGTCGAGACATACATGACGCGACGCTGCCCCCCGGGCGCGGGGTTGCGCGCCAACCCCGTGGCGCCGACATTCAGGCCGGGATCACCGGGCCCGCCCGCGATCATGCAATTTCCAAGCAGCGCCGCACGCTGCCGGGCAACTCGAAGACCCTTGCTTTCTGCGGCGTCCGGCGTGGCGACGACGAAACGGCTGCTGACCGACATCTCGTTGAGCGCGACCGAATCGGGTGAATCGAGCAGCACGTAGGAACCCCCGTGATCGTGCCGGACAGCATCGCCGCCGCGCCGCATGATCTCGAGCCCGAGCGCACGGGACATGCGTTTGGCACCGGTGCCGCTGTACAGGCTTGCGGGCAGCTTCGGTGTGGCGCGCAACCGGGCGAGCAGACCAACGCTGTCGTCGAAGGAATCGGCGAGTACGGCGCGAATGCCGCTGGCCGTCCGTTCGTGAATGTCGGCATCCACCGGCAGATCGCGGATCAGTGCCGACGTCATATGAGCCGCGAGACCATCGGCGTCGATACGCCGCAGGAAAGCCGCGTCGGTCTTCGCGGAACGGGCAAACTCTTCGTCATAGGCGTTGCGGACTGTAGGGCCTGCATTTCGCAGCCTCGTACGCAGCAGCGAATTATGCGCGAGCGCGACGCCATCCGGCGCGATCATCGCGCGCGGAAGCCGGTGCCAGGGCGTCCAGCTGCTTGTCCGCGCCAGCCGGCGCAGCAACAGGGCGCCCGGCACGACGGGCTGGCCAATCGGGCGCAGCGTTTCGGGCGCCGGCACCGCGGCCCCGGCGAGATAATCGAACAGCGGATCGCCGACAAGCCGTTGACCATTGCGCCGCGCCGCATCACTCCAAAGTGCGAACTGTACGAGCGTCATGACCGGCATCGCCCGCCGACCGAGCAGAACCACGCTGCGCGCATCCGGATCGTCGATTGCCGCCACGGCATCGACATAGCGCCGGTAGATGTCGGCCAGAGGCGCGGCGATATCCGCGAACCGCGCCGGCCAGCGCACCGCATCCGGCGCCGCCGCCCACGCATCCAGCGTCGCGGGGACTTCCACCGTTGCCGTCAAACTCGAATCGCCTCTCATGCGGCCTTGTCGTCGCCCGTCTTGCGAAACAGCCACCAGGTCAGGTCGTCGAGTCCGGTCGCGCGCTTCCAGAAGAATCCATAGTCGACGAGCTCGAGGTCGGGAAAATTCTCCATCCAAAAGCTGCCGAAATCACGTTTCCACAGGAAGCCCGTATGGCCGCGATACTCGATCTCCACCGGGACCGGATTGAAATACTCGGCGCAGGCGATATAGCGACCACTCACCCGGTGCATCTCACGGCAGGCCGGCAGCAGATCGTCCGGCGCGATGTGGATCAGCACGCCGCTTGTGAACACCATGTCGACGCTCCCATCGTCGAACGGCAATGCCGCCGCCGTGCCGTCGACGACATGCTCCGGCGGCAGCGCGCCGCAGGCGGACAGAATCTCGCGCGCCTTCGCCCCGGGCTCGACCGCATGCAGGTCGGCGCGTGTCAGCGCGGCCAGCGCGCGCATATTGAGGCCGATGTTGGCGCCGACCTCGAGGATCGAACGCGGCGGTTCGGCCAGCGGGTCGAGAATACGCCGCCACATGGCGGTGCGGCTGGCGAGAGCTTCGGCACTGGCGTCGTTACGGTCGGCATAATCGTCGCCGAACTCGCCACGCCAGAAAGAAACCTGATCATTTATTCCGGTCACACGGCACCTTGTTCTAGTGTTTGAAAAATCGCCTCGGCGCGCGCCCAATCCTCTTCGGTGTCGATATCGTGGGCGCGCCAGCGCTCGAAAACGACACCCCGCGAGCTCTCCGTTAGCAAAACCGGCGCGTCCAGAAAGCCGATGACGGGGACCCAGTAGAATTGGCCTGCGTCGTGAAAGGTTTCGGGCAGGTCCTGACTGCGGGTATCGCGATGTTCCGGCCAGACCAACGCCAGACTGCCATCCGGCCCGCGCTTCATGGCGCGCCAGATCGGGGCGGCGAACCCGGTCACCGCAAAGGACGAAGCCGCGTCACCGTCAGCGACAAAGGCAAGCCCGGCGTGCAGATCGTCGGGCGTGGTAAACGGCGTCGCGGGATAGATGCAACAGGCATAGTCGTAATGCGTGCGCGCATCGAGCGCGTCGAGGGCTTGTGCCAGTACAGCCGCCGTCGTCGTGTGGTCATCGGCCAACGCGGCCGGCCGGCGGAACGGCACTTCGGCACCGGCCTGTTCGGCGATTGTCGCGACCTCGTCGGAGTCCGTGCTGACCACGACGCGCGCAAACAAACCCGACGACCGGGCCAGTTCAACGGCGTATTCGATCATCGGCCGACCGGCAAACGGCCGAATATTCTTACCGGGAATCCGCTTGCTGCCACCGCGCGCCGGGATGACCGCAACACAGGCCGGTTTGCTCTTGTCGGTTTCGTTCACAGGACGCGCGTATAGATAAGGTGATCGTCGGCACGCTGCAGCAGGACGAAGCCAGCCCCTGCAAACAGGCGCTGCGACGCGGTGTTGTCAGTGCGGACGCGGGCAATAGCCTCGCTGCCGGGCCACACGGTATGGGCTTCATCGAGGGCGAGACCGAGCGCGGTACCGGCGATCCCGGCACCACGCGCCGGCGTATCGATATAGATCGCAACTTCCGGCCCATCGCCCTTGTCCTGGATCCGCACACTCCCTACCGGGTCGCCATGGCGTTCGATAATCCAGATTCGCGTAAGCGGATCGGCCAGCCGTGCTTCGAACCAGTCTTCGTGAACATCCCGCGTGACCGGCGCATGTGTGTCGAGGCTGGCCGCGAGGCTGTCGGGGCTGTTCACCCAGGCAAACAGCAGCGCCGCGTCTCCGGCTGTCATGGGCCGCAGCCGGATGGCGAGCCGGGTACCTGCCGGGGCCGACATCATGCGATCAGATCCCAGGTCATCGGCGTGCCGCGCGCGATCGCGCAATTGACCCGCTTGCCGAGCAGCACATCGATGTATTTCGGCGGCAGGCCGAAACCGGGCCGGATCGAACGCAGGTTCTCCGCCGTCAGCACGTCACCGGCCGCCATGTCAGCGACGATATAGAGCGACCGGCGGAACTGCACGCTGCCGGCTTCGGCCGCGGTTCGCTCGTAGCGCACCCCGCCAAGCGCCTCCCAGCCGAGCCTCACGCTGTCGCACAGCATCCGGAACTCGGCGGGCTCCAGTGAGAAGGCAGCATCGGGGCCGCCGTCGGCGCGATCGAGTGTGAAATGTTTCTCGATGATCGCCGCGCCCAGCGCCACGGCCGCGACCGGCGCACCGACGCCGGGCGTGTGGTCCGACAGGCCGGTGACGAGACCAAAGGCGTCGGCGAGATGCGGAATAGTCCGCAGGTCAGCCTCATCGGCGGGCGTCGGATAGCCGCTCGTGCAATGCAGCAGGGCGATGTCTCCGGCGCCCGACTCACGTGCCTCGGTCACGGCCGCGTCAATATCCGCGAGGCTGGCCATCCCGGTCGACATGATCATCGGCTTGCCGGTCGCCGCGACCTTGCGGATCAGTGGCAGGTCGATGAGTTCGAACGAGGCGATCTTGTGGGCGGGCGCCCCGAGATCCTCGAGAAAGTCCACGGCGCTGGCATCGAACGGGCTCGAGAAAACAATCAAGCCAAGTTCCCGGCCGCGGGCGAACAGCGCCTCGTGCCAATCCCATGGCGTGTGCGCCTCTTCATACAGGGCGTGCAGCGTATAACTGTCCCAAAGCCCCCCCTCGACCGTGAAGCCCGGCCCGTCATGATCGATGGTCAGGCTGTCGGCGGTATAGGTCTGCAGCTTGACCGCATCGGCCCCGGCTTCGCTGGCCGCGGTCATTATGTCGAGCGCGCGATCGAGGCTGCCATTGTGATTGGCCGACAGTTCGGCGATCAAAAAAGGTGGACTGTCCGGGCCTATGGGGCGATCCGCGATCATCATCTGGGCGGTTTTCATGCCTCGAGTCCCTGCATTGTGTGGCGGTCCGGGTCGCGGGTTTCGGCTGCAAGACCGATCAGGTGGCTGGCGACACGCGCCGCGCCGCGCCCGTCAACGGCTTGGCGTGCCGCAGCCGCCATGGCCGCCCGCGCCTGACCATCGGCGAGAATCTCGCGAAGCAGGCCCGCGCATTCCGGGCCAACCGAGTCCCCGCCATCGACCGTCGCGCCAAGACCCGCGGCACCGGCGACGAACATACGCTGATTGTCGATCAGCGAGAATGTCATCGATGGTATCCCCGCAGCCATTCGTTCCATCAGGCTCACGCCTCCAGCGCCAACAACAAAATCGGTCTCACCGAGCAACGGCACCATGTCCGGGGCATCGATCACGAGGGAATGCGGTTGCCGGACGCGGGTATCGAGGCCGGCCCGGCGCACCATTTCAGCGGAGGCAACGACAGTGATCCGCGCGTCGAACCCAACCGCATCGAGCAGGTCGAGGCAGGCGCTGGTCAGGTTGTCGGGGTCGATCCGACCCATCGTGACCAAAATGTTCACGACACGCGCGGTGCGATCGCGTGACGGCAGCGCCGCATAGCACGGGTCGACTAGCGCATAACGTGGCCCGAGCAGCGCCGGCAGATCGCCGATCCGGTCCCCGTCGAGATGCACCGCGCCGTTAATCGCGAGTGTGGCGCAACCGGGTGGATCGAGAAAATCGTCGATCACCACGAGCGGCGCGCGGCGCGCCAGGGTCGCCGCCTCCGTCCCCATCAGTTCGTAGCCGTCAAGCACGACGCCCTGAATCGGCCCCGTTACCGCATCTTCGGTACTCCGAAGACCATGCCGCGCCAGAATGGCGACGGCCTCGGGTGCGTCGGGATCGAGCTGCACCACGACATCCGCGCCCGCGTCTGCGAGCGCCGATGCGAGCACGGCACAGCGTGCGACATGCCCCCCGCCATGGCGGCGATGGGAGGCGACACGAACCAGCCAGCGCTGCCCCATCAACGGCCCTCGCAGAGGCCATGCAGGGCATCGACGACCCTGTCGACATCCTCGTCCTGCATGCCGACGAACAGGGGCAGACTGAGGGCCCGCGCGTACCAGGCATCGGCACCGGGCAAATCCGAACGGCCATATTGTTGCCGGAAGAAGGGCTGGCGATGCAGCGGCAGGTAGTGAACCTGACTGCCGATGCCATGCGCGCGCAGCTCGCCCATCACCGCCGCGCGGTCGCGACCCAACGCCTCGAAATCGATCAGGACCACATAAAGGTGCCATGCCGGATAGCCGTAACCGGAACGGCCGCTCGGCCGCACGACGGCCGAAACATGTGCCGGCAAAGACGCGAACGCCGCATCGTAGCGCGCGGCCAACGCCCGGCGCCGCGCGACAAAATCCGGCAACCGCGCCAGCTGACTTGTCGCCAGCGCCGCATGGATATCCGACAGCCGATAGTTCAGCGCCGGCTCGGTCATCTCATAATACCAGGGGTTGGCTTCACCGTCGGCGGCGAAAGCCTGGTCGGGGGCCGTGAAGTCGTTCCGGCTCATGCCGTGGTTGCGGAACAGGCGCATGCGTTCGGCCAACGCGCCATCCGCGGTCGTCACGACGCCGCCTTCTCCCGCGGCGATCGTCTTCACCGGGTGCAGCGAAAAGGTCATCAGATCACCGGTGGCGCCGCCACCGACGGCCCGGCCGGCAGCATCAAGACCACCAACCGCATGACACGCATCCTCGACGATGGACGCGCCGGCGGCGCGCGCAAGCGTACCAATGGCATCCATATCAGCCATCTGACCCGCCAGGTGGACGGGGGCGATGGCGGCGACGCCGCTGCCGGCCCTGTCCAGCGCGGCCTGCAGCGTGTCGGCGGTCATCAACGCGGTGTCCGGGTCGACGTCTGCGAACACAATTTCGGCGCCCAGCAGATGTGCCGTGCTGGCCGTGGCGAGGAACGTCACCGACGGCACGACCACCTTGTCGCCGGGACCGACCCCAAGCGCGTGGTAGGCCATGTGCAGCGCCGCGGTGCCATTGGCGCAGCAAACGGCATGCGGCGCGCCGGTGGCCGTCGCGAAGGCCGCCTCGAACGCGTCAACCGCCGGGCCTGTCGTCAGCCAGTCACTGCGCAGGACGGCGGCGACGGCATCGACATCCGCATCGTCGATGCTTTGCCGCCCATAGGGCAGGAAAGGTCGGTCAGTACTCAATGCCGAACTCTTTCATCAGCCGGAGCAGGCCGTCTGCATCGAGCCACTCGTTATTCTGGTTGCTGGCATATTCGAAGCCGTCGGGCACAGGCCGCGCATTGTGACCGGCGAGATGAGCATTCGACCAGAAAGCGAGTGACGGTTCGATGATGTAACGGTCCTCGAGTTCCAGTGTGGTGCGCGCATCGTCGGACGTGATCATCGTCTCATGCAGTTTCTCACCCGGCCGAATGCCGACGATCTCCTGCGGCATATCCGGGGCGATCGCAGAAGCGAAATCGGTGATCTTCATGCTCGGAATCTTCGGGATGAAAATTTCGCCGCCCGACATGATCTCGAGCGAGGACAGGACGAAATCGACCCCCTGGCCCAGGGTGATCCAGAACCGTGTCATATCGGGATGGGTAATCGGCAGCGACGTCGCGTTCGAGGCGATGAGCTGCCGGAAAAACGGCAGCACACTGCCGCGCGACCCGAGCACATTGCCGTAGCGGACGACAGCGAAACGGGTATCGTTCGTACCGGCAAGATTGTTGGCGGCAACGAATATCTTGTCGGAGGCAAGCTTGCTGGCGCCGTAAAGATTGATCGGGCTGGCGGCCTTGTCGGTCGACAAGGCGATGACGCGCTTCACGCCGGTCCGCAGTGCCGCCATCACGACATTCTCGGCGCCATGGATGTTCGTCTTCACACATTCGAACGGGTTGTACTCCGCCGCCGGCACATGCTTCAGCGCGGCCGCGTGGATGACATAGTCGATCTCGCGCATCGCGAGTTCGAGACGCTCGGCATCGCGCACATCACCGATAAAGAAGCGCACGCGATCCCGCTTGTCGGCCGGAATGGTTTGCTCCATCTCATACTGTTTGAGCTCGTCGCGGGAGAAAATGATCACCCGGCGCGGTTCGTAGCGTTCGAGCAGCGTGTGCGCGAACGCCTTGCCGAAGGACCCGGTGCCGCCCGTGATAAGCAGTGACGCACCATCCAGTGCGGGAGACGGGTCGTTAAAATTTAGAGTCATGGCGTCCGGATCTTTTCCAGCTGATGACAGGGTTTCGGAATTCTACTGCGCCGCAGCGGACAAGCCGCCCTGCTTGCGGAATGCGCTGGCGTACCAGCTGCCGGCCTCGACGAGGTCGTCATGCGAGCCATCTGCCGTGACACGTCCGGCCTCCAGGACGACAATCTTGTCGGCCATGGTCACGGTCGAGAGACGGTGGGCGATGACGATCGTCGTGATCGCTGTCTCGCGGCGAATTTGCGTCAGCGCGTCACGGAACAGCGCCTCGGAATCGGCATCAAGATTGCTGGTCGGCTCATCGAGCAGAAGAATCGGGGACTGCCGAACCAGCGCGCGGGCAAGGTCGAGGCGTTGGCGCTGTCCACCCGACAGCCGGGTGCCGCTCTCGCCGACCAGTGTGTCGAATCCATCGGGCAGCGCGTCGATGAAGTCTGCCGCGTTGGCCAGCTCGGCTGCACGGCGCACCTCGGCCATCGTCGCATCCGCCTTGCCGTAGCGGATATGCTCGGTGATGGTGACATTGAAGATCTGCGGTGATTGCGGCGCGTAGGCGATGCCAGCGCGCAGGCTGGCGAGCGAGAACTCATCGATCCCAACGCCATCGAGAAATATCTGTCCCTGATCAGGATGGCGCAGTCGCGGAATCAGGTCGATGAGCGTCGACTTGCCGGCGCCCGACGGGCCGACCAGCGCCGTCAACTGTCCCGCCTCGAAGGTGACCGAAACATCGTTCATCGCGGGCTTTTCGCTGTCGCCAGGATAGGTGAAATGCACCCCTTCGAACCGACAGCCGATCGCCAGCGTCTCGAACGGCAGGCTGCCGTCGAACAGTTCGCGTGCCGCGCCCATTTCGGTCAGCCGTGCGGTAACCGAGGCGTGGGCAGCCTTGGTGGCACGGTTGGACTGTCGGGTGCGAGCGATTTCCTTGACCATCGGCAGAAGGCGAAGAACGATCACCAGGAACAGGCCGATTTGCTCGATATCGAGGCCGAAGCTTTCGATGCTGACGAAGATCAGGATATAGGCCGCGCCAATGACCATCGGCTCCATGATGACATCGACGCGCGCCAGCAGCGTGAAGAGCCGCATCAGCCCGTTGCGCTGCCGTGTTGTCAGCGCCCGCATATGATCGCTCTCGGCACCCTCCATCCCGGCGAGGCGGACGAGACGTGCGAGTCGCAGGCGCTCGACCAGGAACGTCGACATGCGCTGGTTGGCCTGCACGACCTCTCGGCCGGCGACTTCCGATTTGCGCATCTGGGTCTGCAAAAGCAGAAGGGCGATGCCGAAGATACCGACCGCCGTCAGCGTCATCGGGATAGACAGCACGAACAAGCCGACCGCGTAGATCATGATAACCACGAGAATGCCGGCGAACATGATCTGCCCGAACATGTAGTCGGCGGCACGCTGTAGATCCGTGGTCAGGTCGTTGATCAGCCCGCCCGACTCGGCAAGGTCCTGATACGCGGTGTCGGCATGGAGGTAACTCTCGAACGCATCCGCGCGCATCCGCGCGATCATGCTTTCCTTGGCGCCGGCCTGAACGAGCTGCCGGATATAGGCAAAAATCTGGCGCAAGATCAGGAACACAAAACTTGTCGCCAGCAGGCTTGCGAGCGTGGGCGACAAACCGAAAACCGCGTAGGCCTCGGTCAGGATGCGCCAGTGGCGATGTTCCGCTGTCAGCGCCGCGACATCTCCCCCCGTCTGGATGAACTGGAACACCGGCATCAGGATGACGAGGCTCGAAAGCTCCATCAGCGTGCCGAGCAGATAGAGTGACAGCAAGACAACGACCGTGCGCCGCGGCAGGCGCATCAGGTCGGCTTCTTTGAACAGACGGTGGTACATGTCTCGGTTCTCGCCCTACTTGGCGCTTTCGTAGCTGGCTTCGGCCGCCGCGAGGTCGGCCGGCCGGCCGACATCGGTCCAGTATTCGTGAATGGGGAACAGGCCGATGCGAAGGCCGATCTCGCGGCCCTGGTTGAGCAGCTCCGGCATGTCCATCGACCGCCCCTCGGGCACGAGCGCGACGAACTCCTGCGAGAGGTAGTAGACCCCCGCCGCGATAAAGTTCGAGATACGCGGTTTCTCTTCGATCCCGGTCAGCAACCCGTCCGGACCGTGATGGACAACGCCGAACGGCACGTCGATGTCATAGCGCGCAACGCCGACGGTCGCGTCGAGCGAATGCCGAACATGAAACTCGTGCAGCGCCGCGAGATCGACGTTCGTGATCACGTCGCCGTTGATCACCAGGATCGGCGAGCGGTCATGGTCGGAGATCTGGCCGAGGGCACCGGCCGTGCCGAGCGGCTCATCCTCCTCGACGATTTCGACGATCATATGGTTCTGGCGTTGCGCGATATATTCGCGGATCTGGTCGCCATGATAATGCACCGACACGTGCGAAACGCGTACGCCGAAATCTTCCAGATTGGTGAGGACATGGTCGAGGATCGGCCGGTCACCGACCAGCAATAACGGCTTCGGCGTCTCGCGCGTGCGTTCGCCGAGGCGTTTGCCGAAACCCCCGGCCATGACGAGGGCGCGGTCGATACCGGCGCTTTGCGCACCACGCAGCAACACCTCGACGACGACGCCATCCTCGTCGAGCACCGGCAGGAAGGTGACCAACCGGTCGTCGGTTTCGAGATGGGTCAGGTTCCCTTTCTCGTCGCCGACGCGGCCGACAAGCATGTCGCTGTGAATCGATTCCTCGACCGGCGCGTCGAGCGACACGCCCCGCAGCAGGGCGCGGCGCACATCACCGTCGGTGAGGGTGCCCAGCAAGCGCCCCGCCGGATCGACAACGAGCTGAAAAAGATGCTCGGTCGCGTTGAGGCGCGCCAGCGCGTCACGGACCGAGAGGTCCGGCGGGCAGATATAATCGTCGAGGCGGGTGAGGCGGTTCATGCCGGGCATATTGATGTGGTCAGGCCTTTCCGCGCAGCATCAGCCATTTCCCGACCTTCAGGCGGAACCAGCGAGTTGCCGGAAAATGGGTGGGCTCGCCGCGATAGGGGTCGAGATGCTCATGGTCCGAGATGATCCCGGGTTCGCGCAGCGAATGCTTCACGTCGAAGGTGATGACCCGGTTGGTCGCTGTAATCTGGATCTGGCCGCGCCAACTTGATTCTCCGTCTTCGAGCAATCCTTCCAGTGACGCGCGGCGTGCACTGTGGGCGGGCACCCGGATATTCGGGATTTCGCGTCCGTCAAAGCCGATGATCCGGGCTTTCAACGGCTTCTGGTATGGATTGATGAAGATAATACTCTCGCCATAGTCGCGTTCGCGATCGACACGGACGACGGGGTAGCCGTCGACATATTGGCCATACTCGGCAATCTGGGCGATCACCGGCGGTGCGGCATACAGATAGGCGTTGTCCGAGAAGAAGGTCTTCTTCCCCGTCTTGTTGTAGATCGAGTAGAAGGACAGCACCGAATTTGTCACGAAGCGCGGTGAATCGTCTTCGGTCCGGAACGCAGTCTCAAGATAGCCGCTGACCCCATCGGGGAGCGTATCACGCCAGACAAAGGGCGGCGCCGCATCTCCCTTGATCGTGCCGTCCTCGAAATTATGCCTGATTTCATGGCTTTCGACCTTCTCGCCTTCGGCGAAGACAGACACGGTCTGGACGATGCGCGCTGTGCCGCCGTCGAGATAGCGGGCAAGCTTGTCGATCGGCGTGGCAACCGTGCAGTCATACCCGGACGGCAACGAGG
Source organism: Pseudomonadota bacterium (assembly GCA_027618305.1). Classification (GTDB taxonomy): domain Bacteria; phylum Pseudomonadota; class Alphaproteobacteria; order UBA6615; family UBA6615; genus UBA8079. The sequence goes on along the minus strand of JAQCFD010000088.1, from coordinate 468 downwards.
AAATGCTCGGAATTATGTAAGAGAAAGGCACGGCAGCTCAGAGGTGGTCGATGGAAAAACGGTCAAGCATCGGTGTGGCACAAACGAGATAGACGCGGCAGGGATGTTGAAGGTCTGCCCGCCCCGAGAATGGTAGATTGCCGATACGGGCGGCCGCATCCGGCGGTAGCTTGATTTCGTGCAAGCCCGTCCCGCGCGCCGGCAGATTCAACATGGTCTGCACCTCCGGCTGTGCGGCGCTGGCGTCATGGGGATAGCTTATATCAGCAGCCTGGCGCTTGCCCGACGTGTTGATCAGCAACAGGAACAAGCGCTCGTCATCGGGCCGGTGCTGCATCGTGAACCAGGTTTCACGGGGGCCGACATCGCCCTGCCCATGTAGCGCGCAGGTGCCATGTGCGGCAAGAATCTCAAGTTGCGGGCGCATCGTGCCGCGCATCGCCGGATGATCAGCCCGCGACACCACGG
>JAQCFD010000087.1 GCA_027618305.1 Pseudomonadota bacterium | reverse complement strand
CCAGAATGGTCGGCAACTCCGGCTTCGCCTTTAATACGGGTCATGTTCCGTTTCAACGAGCTTATCCTCAAACACACCGATGAGCTGGCCGAGCTGATCACCCTCGAGCACGGCAAGACGATCGAGGACGCCAAGGGCGACATCCTGCGCGGCCGCGAGGTCGTCGAGTATGCCTGCGGTATTCCGCATCTTCTGCGTGGTGACTTTACCGAGGATGTCGGGTCCGGCGTGGATGCCTATTCGATGCGCCAGGCTGTCGGTGTCTGTGCGGGTATCACCCCATTCAATTTCCCGGCCATGATCCCGCTTTGGATGTTCCCCCTGTCGATTGCCTGCGGCAATACCTTCATCCTCAAGCCGTCTGAGCGTGATCCGTCATGTCCGTTCCGGCTCGTTGAGCTGGCGCATGAAGCCGGCGTTCCCGAGGGCGTGATCAACATGGTCAACGGTGACAAGGAAGCGGTCGACGCGCTCCTCACCCATGCCGATGTCAACGCCATCTCCTTCGTCGGCTCGACCCCGGTCGCCTCCTATATCTATGCCACGGCTGCCGAACACGGGAAGCGCGTGCAGGCGCTGGGTGGTGCGAAAAACCATATGGTCGTGATGCCCGATGCGGATCTCGATCAGGCCAGCGATGCCCTGATCAGCGCGGGTTATGGCTCCGCAGGCCAGCGTTGCATGGCCGTCTCGGTTGCAGTTGCGGTGGGGGATGACACCGGCGATGCGCTGGTCGCGAAGCTGACACCGAAAATTCAGGAGCTCAAGATCGGGCCCGGTTCGGCCGATGACATCGAGATGGGCCCGGTTGTGACCAGGCAGGCCTATGACCGGATTCTCGGCCTGATCGATCAGGGGGTTGCCGACGGTGCCACCTTGGCGGTCGATGGGCGTGGTCTCAAGCTCCAGGGCTACGAGAATGGCTACTTCATGGGCGGCACCTTGTTCGACCATGTGACCGAAGACATGAGTATCTACACCGAAGAGGTCTTCGGGCCGGTCCTGGCCGTCGTGCGCGCGAAAGACTACGAGACCGCGCTCGACATGGTGAACCGCAACGAATACGGCAATGGCACCGCGATCTTCACCAAGGACGGTGATGCCGCACGCGACTTCGCCGAACGGGTCCAGATCGGCATGGTCGGCGTGAATGTGCCGATCCCGGTGCCGGTCGCGTACCACAGCTTCGGCGGCTGGAAACGGTCCCTGTTCGGCGACACGCACATGCATGGCATGGAGGGCGTTCGCTTCTACACACGGCTCAAGGCGGTCACATCGCGCTGGCCCAAGTCCGGCGTGCGTGAAGGCCACAGCCTCACCATGCCGACAATGACGTGACCGCGAACGGCGACACACCCAAAATCCGCCTCACCGGGGTGACGCGCAGCTTTGGTGAGCTACGCGCACTCGATGGGGTGGAAATCCAATTGGAGCCGCGGCAATCGCTTGTGCTGATCGGTGGTTCGGGCAGCGGAAAATCGCTGCTGCTCAAATGCATTCTGGGCTTGGTCGAGCCGGACGGCGGGTCCATCGAAGTCGATGGTCTCGAGACGGTCGGTATGCCGGAAAGCCAGCGCATGGACTGGTTGCGTCGCTTCGGTGTTCTGTTTCAGCGTCAGGGTCTCTTCGACAGTCTGACCGTCTGGGAGAATGTGTCGTTCCGGCTGTTGCAGGAGCACGGCACGTCGCGGCAAGAGGCGCGCGCGATCGCGATTGAAAAACTGAAGGAGGTGGGATTGTCTGCGGATACGGCTGACCTGTCGCCGTCTGAGCTCTCCGGCGGTATGCAGAAACGCACGGGCCTGGCGCGTGCCATCGCAACGGATCCCGAGATTCTGTTTCTTGATGAGCCGACGGCGGGTCTCGATCCGATCATGAGCAATATCATCAGCGAGCTGATCAACGACCGGGTCGACGATTTGGGGGCGAGTGTGATCTCCATCGTCAGTGACCTGGCTGTCGTGCGAAGGATCGCCGACAATGTTGCGATGCTTCACGAAGGGCGCGTGGTGTGGCGTGGCCCCGTGGCAGAACTCGATGAGACGGACAACGCTTATGTGCGCCAGTTCGTCACCCAGTCGATAGAAGGTCCGATCCGGATGCCGGCGCTCGCCGGTTAGAGTCATCTAGTCGGATTCTGGCTCGCCCAGCAGTTCCCAGATTTCCGCGCGACACGGGATGGCCCCGCGGCCGCCGGGTTTCGAACATTTAAGACCTGCGGCCGCGTTGGCAAACAGCGCCGCCAATTCCAGATCCTTTTCTTCGCCGATGGCCAGCGCAAACGCGCCGAGGAATACGTCACGGGCGCCGAGCGTATCGATCACAGGCAGGTTGAGTGCGGCGATAGTTTGCACCTTGCCGTCTTCGTCCAGCCAGCTGAACCCATCCCATCCGGCGGTGACGCCGATCCGGGCTTCGGTCGTCGCGGCAACCGCCTCCAGGCCCGCCCGCATGTCTGCGGTGGCCGAGTATTGCAGCAGCCCGGTATGCGAGAAGATCACATGACTGGCCATTTCTATCAGCTCACGCGGGACCGGTTCGGGGCCGGCTTCTCCGTCCAGGATTGCAGGAATTCGGTGATCGTATGCGGTCTGGAGTGCGGGCATCGCCGCTTCGGGCCAGCGCGGGTCTACAAGAATGGCGCTTGTGTCTTCAATGCGGCCAAACGGTAGCCAACTCGCATCTCCGTCGAGGCCGCGACCTGCGAATATCATTTCGTGTCGTTCGCCGTCGGCGGAGATAAGGATTGAAGAGACCGGTGATTGGGCGCCCGGTACGAGGCGCACATTTTCGGTCTGGACCCCGTGACGCCTGAGGCCTTCCAGGACCTGCAGACCCGTATCGTCGTCGCCAAGGCGTCCCCAGAAGGCCGAGAGCCCTCCCAGGCGAACAACCGCAACGCTCGCGGTTGCTGCGGTGCCGCCGCCGTATTGATTGAAGTCCTGTGCGAAAGTGAGGCCGCCGCCGGCGAGTTCGAAATCACCCTCGAACACGTGGTCGAGAAACGCGATACCGATACAGGTGACCTCAGCCATGTCCGGCCCCTAAACCTCTGAGGCGCCGTAATAGAGGGAGGCGGCATGTCGCGCTTCGGCGAAAAACAGCCAGCGCTCGATCAGGATGCCCGTTGCCGCGCAGATCAGCGCGACGAATGAAGTCGCAATCGCATAGGGGGCCGGCAGGAGGCCGGCGATCACCAGGGCAAGCGCGGTTGCGATGCCACCGACAACGAGCGCGATCTTGCGCAGCCGTGCGGCATGTTTGCGGGCGATCGTGTAGCCCATCTCGCGCATGACATAATTCTCGCTGTTGTGCGGCGATTCCAGCAGTCGTACCTTGCCGATCACACCGAGACCCGTCGCCGATTCCGCCGTCGCGACGGGCTTTGCGGTATCAATCTGCCGCCAATAGGCAATTTTCAACATCCAGGCAGCAAGCGTGATCACGGCGGTAAACCAGGCGAGGATCCCCGGCGTCGCCCAAAAAATCGAGGCGATGGCGATCACCAGGACAGCGCCTGTGGACATGGCGAAGGCGATGTAGAGCGGCACGACCAGCGGAGTGGACCAGCGCGGGATCGCCCGGAGGCTTGCATAGATCATGCCCGTGCAACCTACCGTTACCAGACAGAGACCCGCAGCGATCAGCCCGAACCATATCCAGATATTGTTATGGGCGCTGAAGAACAGGGAGCCGACGGCGAAGACCAGGATCGGTATGTAGGTCGCGAGGGCCGCGACACCTTCGCGCGAAAGCCAGGATGACCGCCACTGGCTCAACGCCCGCCAGGCCCGCTCCGGGTGGCCGAGATGGAAGGTCGATGACAACAGGCCCGCGGTGATCAGGGCAAGCGACACCACAAACACCGACGCGCCGAGTGCCGGGGTCAGGGGAACGATGCCGAGTAACGCGAGCACCACAAGCCACACGATCGCACCGTAGCCGGCGCCCGATGCGGTGGTGAAGAAAATGACGGAATAAGCGGGGTTCATTGAACTGCGGGAACTCGGGCTGAAGCGGGTTAGCGGGTCAGCATGCGATCGACCCAATTGAGGAAGTCGCTGCCGGTGTCGGTTGATGCGGGGATGGCTTCGGGGGGTGACGCGGGTGTTTCGAGATCATGGCGTGTCGATGCGCGGGGCGGCAGGTACTTGTTCACGGGCTGCATGCCCATTTCGGGCATCAGATCATATCCGCCGCGTTCCGCCACGAGCAGGCTAACATCGGAATTTGGGTCGCCGAGATCGCCGAAATGGCGCGCGGATGCCGGGCAGGTCGAGACACAGGCCGGCAGCCGATCTTCGGGCGGCAAATGCTGATTTTCGATCCGGTCGATGCACATGGTGCATTTCTTCATGACCCCATCGGCGTAATCATACTCACGTGCGCCATAAGGGCAGGCCCATGAGCAGAGCTTGCAACCGATGCAGGTGTCGGCATTGACCAGGACGATGCCGTCGCTCTCGCGCTTGTAGGATGCGCCGGTGGGACACACGGTAACGCAGGCCGGTTCGTCGCAATGCAGGCAGCTGCGGGGGAAATGGACTGTTCGTCCACTGTCCCCGTCGCCGGCTTCGAAGCTGTGGACCCGGTTGAACCAAACGCCTTGCGGGTCTGCGCCATAGGGGTTTTCATCGGTCAGGGGGGCGGAATGCCCGCCCGTATTCCATTCCTTGCAGTTCACCGCGCAGGCGTGGCACCCGACGCAGATATCGAGGTCGATGACCAGGCCAAGCTTGCGGCCGTCATTCGATGTCGGAAGACTGGTCATGTGTCTGCTCCGCCGCGATTACGCCGCCAGTTTGATCGCGCCAGGAAACGTGCGCCAAAACGAAGCTGCTTGGGGGCCTCACGAACACCCGGCGCGCGCGGCATGACGCCTGCGTCCGAGGGGTCGTTCGCGAGAGTCTTGTCGCTCCCGTCGTCCTTGACGACCCGCACCCGCAGGTCAAACCACGCCGCCTGACCCGTGATCGGGTCGGTGTTGCCGAAGCGATACCCGTCCTTTGGCGGCAACAGATCGGTGATCAGATGGTTGAGCAGGAATCCCTTGTTGGATTCCGGCGCATCGGGAGACAGGTTCCAGGCGCCGCGTTTCTTGCCGATCGCGTTCCACGTCCAGACCGTGCTGACGTTGCAGCCCTCCATCAATGCGAGCTTGGCCTTGATGCTGCCATAGGGGCTTTCGACGCGAACGGAGTCGCCGTCGGCAAGCCCCTGATCTTCGGCGGAGCTGCGATTCATGTAGAGCTTGTTCCAGCCGTGGATCTGTCGGAGCCAGGCATTCTGCGATCCCCAGGAGTGATACATCGCCATCGGCCGCTGGGTCAGCGCATGGATGGGGTAATCCTCAAGGTCGGTATGTGATTCCTCGAACGGCGCGTACCAGATGGGAAGTGGGTCGAACGCCTCGATGATGCGATCGCGATATCGGACCGGCGGTACCACATTGCCAAACCCCTGACCGGCGAGCCTGAATCGCTGCAACGGCTCGCTGTAGAGCTGCAACACGATGGGGTCCGCGGACGCGATCCAGCCCATCTTTGCGGCCTTGTCGAGATAGGCGCGGTTGCTGTGTTTGTAGAAGCGCTCATCGGGCGCGAATTTCTCGGTCCAGAAACAGCCATTCTCGATGTAGCGCTCGAGCTGATTCTCATTGGGTGCACCGTTGCCGTGTGATGTTCCATCTTCGCCCCGCCAGCCGGCCAGCGGGCCAACACCCGGTGCGCGCTCGTGATGGACGAGATAGTCGGCATAACCGCCCGGATACTTCGGGTCACCGCTCTCCGTCGTAAAGGCGGGGAGGCCGAGCCGGGCACCCAGTTCGATCAACACGTCCTGAAACGGCCGGACATTGCGATCCGGTGCAATCACCGGCTGGCGAATGGCGTCGGCGGGCCCATCGGCACTGCTGATCGGCCGGTCGAGCAGGCTGACGCAGTCCCAGCGTTCCAGATAGGTGGTGTCGGGCAATATCAGGTCGGCATAGGCGACCATTTCCGACTGGAAGGCGTCGGAATAGATGATCTTTGGAATCTTGTACTCACCGGTCTCCGGGTCGGTGTCGGTGAGCATCTCGATGGTTTCGGTGGTGTTCATCGACGAGTTCCAGCTCATGTTCGCCATGAACATGAACAGGACGTCGATCGGGTAGGGGTCGCCCGCCCAGGCATTGCGGATGACCATGTGCATCATGCCGTGGGCCGCCAGCGGCGCATCCCAGGAATAGGCCTTGTCGATACGCAGCGCCTCGCCCTGGTCGTCGATCAGAAGGTCTTCGGGGCTGGTGACGAACCCCAATGGTGGTCCGGCCATCGGCGAGCCCGGTGTGACCTGATGCGGTTTGCCGGCCGGCTTGGGGCCTGGCGGGGCCGGTCGCGGGAAGGGTGGTTTGTAGCGAAATCCGCCAGGGCAATCGATGCTCCCGAGCAGCATCTGCAGCAAATGGATCGCCCGGCAGGTCTGGAAGCCATTGGAGTGGGCGGAGATTCCACGCATCGCATGCATCGAGACCGGGCGTCCGATGATCTTGTCATGCTTGCGTCCGGCCCAATCGGTCCATTCCACGTCGAGCGAGATTTCCTGTTCGAACGCGGCGTGCGCCAACTCGGCGGCGATCCGGCGTATCCGGTCGGCATCAATGCCGGTCTGCGTCGCGACCGCATCCGGGCTGTAGCTTTCGTCAAGATATCGGTCGAGCACCAGCTGGAATGCAGGCACTGCCTCGGCATCCGATCCGCCATCGCCGGGGGCCGCTGCGTGCAGGGGAAAGTGCCCGCGCATGGCAGGCGATATGTCGATCCGGGCGGCATCGACGAGCTGATCGGTATTGCGGTCATAGGCCAACGGCTTGCCGTCGCGACCGCGGACGAACAGGCCGTCATCCGCCGTTCCGGGTGCATGCCGTACGAGCCAGTGCGCATTCGTGTATCGGGCCAGGAAATCGAGATCGACATTGCCGGTGCGGATCAGCTCATGGATGAGCGCCATGACCAGCAGGCCGTCGGTCCCCGGGCGAATGCCGACCCATTCGTCGGCGATGGCGGAATATCCGGTTCGGATCGGATTGACCGAGACGAACTTCGCGTCACCCTTGGTCTTGAGCTTCCCCAAGCCCATCTTGATCGGGTTGGAATCATGATCTTCGGCGACGCCGAACATCATGAAATACTTGGTGTTTTCCCAGTCCGGCTCGCCGAACTCCCAGAACGAACCGCCGATCGTGTAGATGCCAGCTGCCGCCATGTTGACGGAGCAGAAGCCGCCATGGGCGGCGTGGTTGGGGGTGCCGAACTGGCTGGCCCAGAATCCCGTCAGAGACTGGCTCTGGTCGCGGCCGGTAAAGAAGGCGAGTTTGCGTGGGTCGCGCCGGCGTATATCGCCGAGCCATTTGGTGGCCGTGTCGAGGGCCTCTTCCCAGCTTATGGTTTCGAATTCGCCCGAACCGCGCGGCCCGACCCGGCGCAATGGCTGGGAAAGACGGGCCGGCGAGTAGTGCTGCATGATGCCGGCCGATCCTTTGGCGCACAAAACACCCTTGTTGACCGGATGATCACGATTGCCCTCGATGTAGCGGATCGCACCGTCTTTCAGGTGGACCTTGATGCCACACCGACAAGCGCACATGTAGCAGGTGGTTGTTTTCATCTCGTCGGAAATGACGGGTGATTGATCGACCTTCTCGTAACGGTCGTCCGGGCGGATATCGTCGGGCATCTGCTAAATACTAGACCAGGGTGTCGATTTGCTCGTCGGTCAGCCCGCCAGGGATGATGGTGACGGGAATGCGAAGCTGGCCAATCGCCTTTTTTGTAAGATGGTTGATCAAGGGACCGGGACCGCGCCGGCTGGTCGAAGCCGCAAGCACGAGAATGCGAATATCCTTGTCCTCCTGAACCAGCTCGACAACGGCGGATTTGGTCTCGCCCTCGCGAAGATAGAGGATGGGCATGCCGCCATACAGGCGCGAGACTTCCGCGGCGTGTTCCTGGAGCAGTTGCTCGGCTTCTTCGCGTGCTTCGACCTGCATCAAATTGCCGATCGCCGCCCAATGCTGGAAATCGGCTTTACGAATGACCCGGACGAGGCCGACGCGCCCGCCGGTACGCCGTGCGCGCAGGCTTGCCCAGCGCAGGGCGACCCGCATTTCCGGCGAATTATCGACAACCACGAGAAAAACGGCGGCCCGCTCTGCGGTGGACCTGTCGCTTGTCTGCGCGGGGGTGGTGGAGGACGAATCGGACATGATCATCAAACCTTACGGAACACGAAGCCGGCAAACCAGCCGGCAATCAGCGCGATGATGACGGCGATCAGGCCATACAGGGGTGCCTGCTCGAAAGCGAACTCGGTGATCTTCGCCTCAAAACCGACCTTCCGGACCTGGAGCAGGGATTCCGAGCGGTCTGAGATTTCGCCGTCCCGGACAAGATAAACCGTCACCTTGTAATCGCCCATTGGGACGTTGGCGGGCAGTGCGACCCGCGTACGGAACAGGCGGTCGCCGCGAAAATCGACGGCCGACAATCCCTCGGTGTAGAGGCTGCTGCGCTGTTTGTTGCGGACCAGCGCCGACCGGAACGCTTCTTCCTGATTTCGAGACGTGTGGAAGTGCGACTTGAAGGCGATATGGTCCGTGCCGATCTGGTTGGCGTCGAGAGCGGGCGTGGGGAGCAGGTCTTCCAGAGGGGCAGAGGCCGCAACATGGTAAAAGCCGGGCGCGTCATCGAAGATCAGTTCGGACGCGTTCACCCAGACGCCTGCAACCCGTTCCTTGCGCCTTACGATCACCTGGCTGTCCGGTGAACGCACCACCACGATCACGTCGCCGTCCCCATCCGTGGTGCCGAACAGAAGCACGTCGGCACCCTTGAAGCCGGTGCTGATGCCGATCAGATCCTGGCTCAGATCGATCGCCAGCGCGTTGTCCCGGGCGGCATCTGCCGGGATTTGTAACAACACCAAAGCGGCCGCCAAGGCGATCGCCGCCCGCATGGTCGCAACCAAGCGCTGTGATCTTGGAATCTGTCGCGACAAGCTCATAGGCCGAACCCAGGCGTTTCGCTGATCGAGAAGATATCCTCGGGTGTGGAGACCAGTTCGATGCCGATCTTGGCGCAGACTCCCAGTACCATGAGGGCCAGGAGGCCGCGCAGTTCCTCGCCCCGCAGACGGCCGCTCACCTTGGTCCCCAGCTGCGCGCCGATCACGGCGCCGGTCAGCAGCAGCAACGCGAGGACAATATCGACGGTCTGGTTGTTGATCGCCTGCAGGAAGGTGACGTTCGCCGTGACAAAGATGATCTGGAACAGGGATGTCCCGACCACGACAGCGGTCGGCATGCCCAGGACATAGATCATGGCGGGAACCATGAGGAAACCGCCGCCGACGCCCATGATGGCCGCGAGAATGCCGACGAAAAATCCGATCCCCAGCGGCAAAAGGGCACTGATGTACAGGCGTGAGCGCCGGAAGCGCATCTTTAAGGGCAGGCCGTGCAGCCAGGTGTGCTGGTGCAGCTTGCCACGCGTGGCGGTGCCGGTACGCATGCGGAAAATTGCGCGGGCACTTTCAAACAACATCAATAATCCGACAACGCCGAGAAACAGCACGTAACTGAGCTGAACCAGAAGATCGACCTGACCGATTTCGCGCAGAAATGTGAAGATTCCGACGCCGAGACTGGACCCGAGGAAACCTCCGACGGTCAGGACGGCCCCCATCTTGAAGTCGACATTGCCCCGGCGCATGTGGGCGAGCACACCCGATACCGAGGCTGCGACAATCTGGTTGGCTTCGGTCGCCACGGCGACGGCAGGCGTGATGCCAATGAAGATCAGCAGCGGCGTCATGAGAAAACCACCCCCGACGCCGAACAGCCCGGACAGGAACCCCACGCCGCCGCCCATCAGGAGAATGAGAAACACGTCGACCGACATTTCGGCGATGGGAAGATATATGGTCATGTTGTCCGTACGTAATCGGTTGGGCTTCTGTCGGCCCGGCTAGTTTTCCTGGGCCTGAATCAGCCGGTCTCGACGGGGAAATCTTCCGAGATCCAGTCAAGGATGCCGCCGGCCATTCGATATACTTTTCCCGCATATCCTTCTGCGACGAGTTGTTCGGCTGCGATGCCGCAGCGCCGGGCGCTACGGCAATGCAGAACCAGATCCTGGCCGTCGGCCGGTGTGATTTGCGAGCTGTCGAAATTCGACAGCGGGACCAGATGCGCGCCAGCAATCCGCACTTCGGCATGCTCGTGAGGTTCGCGCACATCCACGACATAAGCGGAGCCATCGGCGATACGCGCACGCACGTCATTTGCCGTGAGCATGACCACCTGGGGCGCGGTTGGGGCGTCAGACATTGCGCGTGTATCCTTTAATCATTCGTCGCCAGCATCTCGGGCTGTGCGAGGTCGCTATCGGCACAGTAGAGCGCGTACAGCGTGCCCAGAACAGACTGCGCTTCTTGGCTTGAGACAGAGTAAAATATTGTCTGCGCATCCCGGCGTGTTTTGACGAGATGGTCGCGACGAAGCCGCGCCAGATGCTGCGAGAGTGCGGATTGGCTTAAACCAACCAACGGCTCCAGCTCGCCGACGGACTTTTCTCCCTGGCTCAAATGGCACATGATCAGCAGCCGACGCTCGTTCGCCAGCGATTTGAGCAGGCGGCTCGCCTGCTCGGCCTTTTCCTGAAGCGCCATGGGATCCATTGAGGAGGGGTCCATTGAATTAGTGTATTCGTATATTAGAAAACCGGTCAATGTGAACGATGACAGAAATGCAATCCGACGACGAGCAAACACTCGACACCAGCGGCCTGAAATGCCCTCTCCCCGTCCTGAAAGCCAAGAAGGCGCTCAAGACGATGACGGCGGGCGCGGTGCTGCGCGTGATCGCGACCGATCCCGGCTCGGTCAGGGACTTCGCCCATTTCTGTGAGGCGACGGGTGATTCCCTCCTGGAATCGAGTGAAGACGAGGGGCGTTATACCTTCCGGATAGGCAAGGCGAGCGGTGCATGAAGATCGACGGGCGATCATATCGTACGATCTGGCCGGCCGAGGACGGGTGGTCGGTCGAAATCATCGACCAGACAAAGCTGCCGCACCAGTTTGAAGTAGCGCGTCTGGGCTCACTTGATGACGCGGCACACGCCATTCGTGCGATGCTCGTGCGCGGTGCGCCTTTGATCGGCGCGACAGCGGCCTACGGCATGGCGCTGGCGATGCGCAGTGACTGTTCCGACGCCGGGCTCGATCACGCTTATGAGCTGTTGCTGGCGACCCGCCCAACGGCGGTAAACTTGCGGTGGGCACTCGACGATATGCGTGTGCGACTACAGGATCAGCCACAGGATGTGCGGACGGGGATCGCTTATGCGCGCGCTGCCGAGGTTTGTGACGAGGATGTGGCGATCTGCAGTGCGATCGGCGACCACGGTCTGGCGCTCATCCAGGCAGCTTTCGACAAGAAGCCGGGAGACGCCCCCGTTAATGTCCTGACCCA
>JAQCFD010000086.1 GCA_027618305.1 Pseudomonadota bacterium | reverse complement strand
GTGGAATGTTCTTTGGCGTCGCAAACACCGGGTTGCGCCGCCCGGTCTGCAAGCGCCGTTCCGCCAGGCTGACCAGATCGATCATCCGCCCATAGGCCTCCTCGGCGCTGTCGCCAAAGGTAAAGATGCCGTGCTTGAGCAGGATCAGGCCCTCGACGTCCGGGTGCTGCGCGTGCACCTGCGCGCAGGCCTTGGCCAGTGCGAATCCCGGCATGATATATGGCACCAGAGCCGCGCGATCGCCGTACAGATCGCGGCAAATCTTCGCGCCGTCCGGCTGGTCGGTCAGGGCCAGAACCGCCGTCGAATGGGTGTGATCGACGAACTTGTGGGGCAGAAACGCATGCAGCAGCGTCTCGACTGAAGGGTTCGGCGACTTGGAATTCAGCAGATTTCGGCGCTGAACGTTGACCATCTCCTCGTCGCTGAGGCTGTCCAGCATGTGCAGTTCCCGCAAGGGATCGAGGCGCACCGCCGGCAGCCCCGGCGGCTCGATATCGCCCATATCCCAGCCGCTGCCCTTAACGCACAGCACATCGATCACCTCGCCGGTGATGTCCGTGGCGACCGTCTTGACCGACGTGTTGCCACCGCCGTGCAGCACGAGGCGTGGATCGCCGCCCAGCAAACGTGTCGTGTAGACCCGCCGGGCAAGATCGGCATTCACGCCCTGCGCGCCATATCGGCGCACATAGGCGCGCGCGTCGCGGTCAGACCAAAGATTCTTCATCGTGATGTTCCGTCGAAAATCCGCGTCTACAGATACTTACCGAACCACTCCAGCGCTTCCGCCTTCTGGATCGCGTGCTTGTCCGCATTGCAGAATTGATAAGATTCATAGTGCTGCGCTTCCGGCAGCATCACCAGCTTCTTGGGCTCGCCGAGTGCGGCATAGCAGGAGAGCTGTTCCTGGGGCGGTACCAGATTGTCATTCTCGGCATAGATCATGAGCACCGGTCGTGGTGAAATTTTATGCGCCACCCATTCCGGCTTGTAGCGCATATTTGCCGCCGCACTCTCCAGGTCATATTCGGGATTGTAGCGCGCACTCTTGGAATGGAACTGATCGAGGACCATCTGGGTGTGAGGATCGGTCAGCATGATTTCCGGCAGGGGGATCATCGTTTTCTCGCCCGTCAGCACGCGCTTGCGCTCGGCCTCCGCAACCTGTTCCTTGAAATCCTGCCACTCGTGCGGGCGCCGGACCGATTCCATCCAGCGTGCCCCGTCCGACACCATCACGGCGGACACGACCACCTTCACACGCTCGTCGAATGCCGCACACCAGATCGCGTGCGCCCCGCCATAGCTTGAGCCGTAGTAGCCGATCCGTTCCGGGTCCACGCCCTCGATCGTCTGTAGATAGGTGACCCCGTCATAGACACTCTGGGCCTGCTCGAGCGGGCGGTGACGCCCGCGCTCCCCCTCGCTGACACCGAAGCCCGGATAGTCATGGGACAACACGAAGTAGCCGGATTCCCAGAGCCACTGCGGCACGTCCATGCCGTAGACGTCTTTCATGCCGGAGTAGCCGTGGAGCACACAGATCGCCGGGCGCGGCGGATCGCCGGGCTTCCAGTCCTTCGGACGGTACAGATAGGCGGCGATTTTCTTGCCGTCAGAGTAAAATTCGACCTCGTCCCAGACCTTCTCGTAGTCCATCTGTTCGTTCCCTCAATCTGTTCGATCGGATTCGATTACCCAAAACCGATTACCCAAAACCGATTACAGGGCGTCATACCAATCGGCAAGCGCCTTGCCGATATCGTGGGGCGAGTCTTCCTGGGGATGATGCCGGCCGCGCACGACAACCTCGGTGTGATTCGACCAGGAGCGCAGGACTTCAAGGTCGCGCTCGAACACGATCTGGCCCGGCTCGACATTGATGAACAGTTTGGGGACATCGTTGGTCTGCATCCATGCCGACAAGACCTCCATCAACTCGGATACATCGGCCGGATCCCCCTCGATCGGGATCTGCCGCGGCCACGTGAGGGTCGCGCGCCGGCTCTCACCCGGCTCACGATAGGGCCGCCGCACCTCGTTCATCGTCTCCTCGTCGATGTCGCGAATGACACCCGCGGTGAACACCTTCTCCACGAAGAAATTCTCCTCGAGCACCAGCCGTTCACCCTCGGGCGTGCGAAGCATCCTGAGCATCGCGCCCACGGCGTCGGGATAGTCGTCGTAGCTCTCATGATTGCAGACAAGCACCTCGCTATAGGCGAGCGCCTTGATCCGGTCCGCATGACGATGGGCCCAGCTCATGCCCAGGGGGCCGCCCCAGTCATGCATGACGAAGGTCACATTGTCGCTGACGCCGAGCGCGGCCAGCGTGCCGTCGATATAGGTCTGGTGCTCGGCCAGCGTGTAACTGTCGGGCCCGGAGTTCGGCAGCCGCGCGGAATCCCCCTGGCCGATATTGTCGATCGCGATCAGCCGGCCCTTGCCCTCCATGTGCGGCATGATGTTTCGCCACATGTAGGACGAGGTGGCATTCCCGTGGAGGAAAATGATCGGGTCGCCGCTGCCATGCTCGGCATAGGCCATTTTCTGGCCGTTCACCTCGACGGTGGCCTTCTCGTAGGGCATGCGGGGGCTGATATCGTTCATGATGATGTCCTTGCTGGGTCCTTGCCGACCTGATCAGATTCCAGCGTACCATTTCGCAAGCCCGCGACCGATATCGTCGGGCGAATCTTCCTGGGGATGATGGAGCCCCCTGACCTTGATCCGGGACTGGTTGGACCAGCTGTTGATGATGTCGAGGTCGCGGTCGACGATGATCTGGCCCGGATCGGCCTCGATGAACAGCTTCGGGCAATCGGTGGTGCCCACCCAGGCGGACAGGCGCTCGGACAGTTCCGCGACGAATGCGGGTTTTCCGCCGATCGGGATCTGCCGCACCCAGGACAGGGTGGGACGGCGCGCCTCGCCGGGTTCCTCATAGGGGCGGCGGATTTCCGCCATGGTCTCGGCATCGATGTCGCGGATCACGCCGCCGGTGAAGACATTCTCGACGAAGAAGTTGTCCTCGATCACGAGCGCCTCACCCTCCGGTCCCTGAGCGCGTTTCACCCGTTCGCCGTGCCCATCGCGATAGGAATCATAACTCGCATGGTTGGCGACGACGATCTCGCAATGGGCAAGGCCCTTAATCGCGTCCGGGTGCCGTTCGGCCCAGGACAGGCCCAGGGTGCCGCCCCAGTCATGCATCACCAGGGTGACGTTGTTCTCGATTCCCAGCGCGGCGAACGCGCCGTCGATATAGGTCTGGTGTTCCGGGATCATGTAGCTGTCCGGCCCGCTGTCCGGCAGCTTGTCGGAATCCCCCTGGCCGATATTGTCGATCGCAATCAGGCGGCCGAGACCCTCGAGATGAGGCATGATGTTGCGCCACATGTATGACGAGGTCGCATTGCCATGCATGAAGACGATCGGGTCGCCAGACCCCTCGTCCACATAGGCCATGCGCCGGCCATTCACCTCGATAAACTTCTTGTCGTACGGCATGCGTGCGCTGATTTCGGACATGTTCCCCCTCGATCCGAGCATTGATTTCCCGACAATATGGGCGGTCACCGACAAAGGTCCATGCGCGGCTGCCATGCGTCTATTTGGACGCTCACGCAACGTTCGGTCGTGCTAGCTTGCCGCGCTCATAACCAAGCCAGATTCATCATGACCGAACACATCCATCATACCCATCTGTTCTGCTCGAACATCGACGACACCGTCGCCTGGTGGTGCGACATGCTCGGCGCCGAAGTGGCGTTCGACGGCGACTTTGGCGGGGCACGCAATGTGTTCATCCGGCTGGGGTCCGGGCGCATTCACCTCTATGAGCAAACGCCCCGCGACGACGGCAAGGGCGCGGTGCATCACATCGGCATCCGCACCGACGACCTGGCGGCGCTCGAGGCGCGGCTGCGCGCCAGCGGCATCGCGTTCCGCAGCGACATCCGTGATTTCGGCGCCTGGAAATACATCATGTGCCCGGCCCCGGACGGCGTGTTGCTGGAGCTGTTCCAGGCCGACCCGGATAAGCTGGACGGCGACGCCGCCAAGTATTTCAGTGACTGGCTCGGCGACTGACCACGCGCATGTCGGCCTCCCCTCCTTCGCCTGACGGCCGGGTTCCGCCGATCTTCTTTCTCGGCTTTCTCGCCGCCATCGGCCCGCTGGCCCTGAGCATCCATG
The DNA here is from genome assembly GCA_027618305.1 of Pseudomonadota bacterium. Classification (GTDB taxonomy): domain Bacteria; phylum Pseudomonadota; class Alphaproteobacteria; order UBA6615; family UBA6615; genus UBA8079. The sequence continues at coordinate 7,329 of JAQCFD010000086.1, read as the reverse complement.
TCCAGTCGATCCCCGCTATCTCGGCGGCGTTCGGCACGCCCTATGCCCAGGCCCAGTTGACCGTCTCGGCCTTTCTTCTGAGTTTCGCCACATCGCAGCTGATCGTCGGGCCTCTGTCTGATCGCTTCGGCCGGAAGCCGGTCCTGTATGGCGGGCTGCTGTTGTTCGGGCTGGCCAGCGCCGGCGCCGCCATGGCGAACAGCATCGAGTTGCTGATCGTCGCACGCGTGCTGCAGGGAGCGGGCGGCTGCGCCACGCTGGTCGTGCCCCGGGCCGTGGTCCAGGACACCCATCGCGGGGTGGAGGCGGCGCGGGTCATGGCGTTTGTCGCCATGCTCCAATCCACCGCGCCGTCGATCGCGCCCGTGCTGGGCGGCGGCATCGACGCCCTGATCGACTGGCGCGGAATCTTCTGGTTCCTGACCATATTGTCGGCGCTGGCCGCGCTCGGCGCGAACTACTGGTTACGCGAAACCCGCCCGCTGACCGGCGGCCAGCCGGACGGTTGGGGCACGATATTCCTGCGCTACGCCAGCCTGTTTCGCTCGCGCCTGTATATCGGCTACACGGTGGCCTTCACCTTCGGCACGTCCGGGTTCTTCGGCTTTCTCGCGGTGGGCCCGGCCCTCCTGATCGAGACACGCGGCCTGGACCCGATCTGGTTCAGCGTCTGCCTCACCCTGGTCACCACCCAGTTCGTGCTCGGCAACTATACGGCCAGCCGGCTTGTGCGCCGCTTCGGGATCGACCGGGTGCTGATCGCCGGGGTGATCGGCGAAATCGTGGCCGGACTGATACTGTTCGGACTGTCCGGCGAAGTCGCGATCGCAGCCGTCGTCGGGCCGGTCATGCTGTATTCCTATTTCAACGGCTATATCTTCGCCAACGGCATCGCCGGCGCGACGGGCATCGATCCGCGCGTGGCCGGCTCCGCCGCCTCATTCCTGGGGTTCGCACAGTTGGGCACCGGTGCTGTTATCGCCTTCGTCATGAGCCGCCTGCCGCTCGACACGATCCTGCCCTACGCAACCACGCTGATACTCGTCAGTATCCTGGCCGGCGCGGGCATGATGCTTGTGCGAACGGCCCAGAGACCAGTGACCCAGTAACGAAAAAGGCCCGCGACGAAAAATCGCGGGCCCTATTCTGTTTTCGGTTTCGCAGCTACCCGCCGAACTTCGCCTTCGCCTCGATGCGCCGCGCGTGCAGGATCGGCTCGGTGTAGCCGTTCGGCTGGACCAGGCCCTTGAAGACCAGGTCACAGGCCGCCTGGAAGGCGATCGATCCGTCGAAGTCCGCCGCCATCGGGCGATACAGGGGATCGCCGGCATTCTGCTCGTCGACCACGCCGGCCATGCGCTTCATGGTCTCCATGACCTGATCTTCCGACGCGATGCCGTGATGCATCCAGTTGGCGATGTGCTGACTTGAAATCCGCAGGGTCGCGCGGTCTTCCATCAGGCCGACATCATTGATGTCGGGCACCTTGGAGCAGCCCACACCCTGATCGATCCAGCGCACCACATAACCGAGGATGCCCTGGGCATTGTTGTCCAGCTCCGCCTGGATATCGGCCTCCGGCCAGTTCGGCCGGTCGGTCACGGGGATGGTCAGGATGTTGTCGAGACTGGCGCGGCCGCGGGATTTGAGCTCCGCCTGGCGCGCGTTCACGTCGACCTGGTGATAGTGCAGCGCGTGCAGGGTGCCCGCCGTCGGGGACGGCACCCAGGCGGTGTTCGCGCCGGCGGTCGGGTGGCCGACCTTCTGCTCCATCATCAGCGCCATCAGGTCCGGCATGGCCCACATGCCCTTGCCGATCTGGGCGTGGCCCGGCAGGCCGCATTCGAGCCCGATGTCCACATTCCAGTCCTCGTAGGACTGGATCCAGGGCGCCGCCTTCATGTCGCCCTTGCGGATCATCGCGCCGGCTTCCATGGAGGTGTGCATCTCGTCGCCCGTGCGATCGAGGAAGCCGGTGTTGATGAAGAAAACACGGTTCTTCGCCGCCCGGATGCATTCCTTGAGGTTCACCGTGGTGCGGCGCTCCTCGTCCATGATCCCCATCTTGATCGTGTAGCGGTCGAGGCCCAGCACGTCCTCGATCCGGCCGAACAGCTCGTCGGAAAACGCGACTTCCTCGGGGCCGTGCATCTTCGGCTTCACGATATAGATCGATCCCGCGCGGCTGTTGGCGTGGGAGCCCTTGCCCTGCAGGTCGTGCATCGCGATCAGCGCGGAGAAGATGCCGTCGAGGATGCCCTCATAGGCCGGGTTGCCGTCCTTGTCCGTCACCATGCCGATGGTCATCAGATGGCCGACGTTGCGGACCAGCATCAGCGAACGCCCGTGCAGGGTGAGCTCGCCACCGTCCGGGGCGGTGTAGGTGCGGTCCCCTTCCATGGCGCGATCGACCGTCTTGCCGCCTTTCTCGAAGGATGCGGTCAGGGTGCCTTTGTTGAGACCGAGCCAGTTCGCATAGGCGACGACCTTGTCTTCGGCATCGACGGTGGCGACGGAATCTTCGTAATCCATGATCGTGGTCATGGCGGCCTCGAGCACCAGATCGGCCACACCGGCGGCATCATCCTTGCCGATCGGATGATCGCGGTCGATTACGATTTCCATGTGCAGGCCGTTATGGACCAGCAGGATCGCACTCGGGGCGCCGGCGTCGCCACGATAGCCGACGAACTGGGCGGGATCGGCGAGCCCGGTCGAACCCGAACCGGTGGCCACGGCCAGCGCGCCGCCGTCGACGGTGTAGCCGGTCGCATCGGCGTGGGAACCGGACGCCAGCGGGGCGGCGGAATCGAGAACATCGCGGGCGTAGGCGATGACCTTGGCGCCGCGCGCCGGGTTGTAGCCCTTGCCGAGTTCGGCACCGCCATCCTCGGAAATCACATCGGTGCCGTAGAGCGCGTCATACAGGCTGCCCCAGCGGGCGTTCGCCGCGTTCAGCGCATAACGGGCGTTGGTGATCGGCACCACCAGCTGAGCGCCGGCGATCGTTGAAATCTCCGGGTCCACATTGGCGGTCTCAACCCCGAAGGCATCCCCTTCGGGCACCAGGTAACCGATCTCCTTCAGGAAGGCCTGATAGGCGGCCGGGTCGAACTCGGAATCGCGATTGGCCTTGTGCCAGGCGTCCAGCTTGGCCTGCAGGTCGTCGCGCTTGGCCAGGAGTTCGGCATTGCGCGGCCCCAGCTCGTTCACCAGGGCATCGACGGACGCCCAGAAATGATCCTGATCGACGCCCGTTCCCGGCAGCGCCTCATCGTTGATGAAATTATAGAGTTCCGCGGCCACCTTGATGTCGCCCGCCTGGATCATCTCGCTCATGACTCTCGCCCCTGTGAGGTATCTTTTGAAGAATGTTCTGATTTTCCGCCCCTGCCGGGACGAAGCATGATGCTGTTCCCTAAATAGCACGAAACAGGGGTGCGGTTTCGAGTCCCGATCGCGAACTTTCGCTATATTGTCTTTCAAACAGCAGACGAAGATACGCCGCGCCAAAAGCCAAAAGCCATCAAGGGACGACCGATGATTACCAAGGGCATCAAGGAACTCTGCGCCGAAGCCGAGCAGGAGATCGAGACCATGACCGTCGAGCAGGTCATGGCCGTGCGCGACGACGAGGATGTGGTCCTGGTCGATATCCGCGACATCCGCGAACTCTGGCGTGACGGCACGATCCCCGGCGCCCAGCACATGCCGCGCGGCATGCTCGAATTCTGGGTCGACCCCGAAAGCCCCTATCACCGCGATATTTTCACCACCGGCAAGAAGTTCATCTTCTTCTGCGCGGGCGGGCTGCGCTCGGCGCTGGCGGCGAAGGCGGTCCACGATATGGGCCTCGCGCCCGTCGCCCATATGCGCGGCGGCTACGGCGCCTGGGTCAAGGCCGAGGGCCCGACTGAAGAGAAAGAGGTCAAGGTGCCGGAGAAGAAGGCAGACTAGCTCACGCGGGTTTCCTGGCGACGATGAACACCGATTTTCCCTTGCCGGGCTGCCATTGGTGTTCAATCTCGAAACCACCGTGCGTCAGGCTGGCCACAAGGTCCTGAACCGTAAACACGCGGATGACCGGCAGCAGGCCGAAGAATTTCCCCAACGGCCCGATCAGCTTGAAGAATTTCATCGTGTCGCCAAGGCAAGCCGTGCTGCTGACAAACACGCCGCCCGGCTTCAACATGGCACGGACCCTGGAGATCGCCGCGTCCCGGTCTTCGAGCAGGTGCAGAATGCTGAGCCCGAGAACAGCATCATAAGTCTCATCGGGATTGTTGAGGTCGTCGATCGCGGCCACCTCGAAATCCACATTCGTGACCCTCTGCGCATTCGCCTTCGCCCGCGCAATCTCGATCATCTTTAGTGATATATCAGTCGCGCGAATATGCTTTACCAGGGGTGCGTGGACGAGCGCCGTCGATCCCGTGCCGCAGCCAAACTCCAAAAGCTCCATGTCCGGGCGCAGATATTCGCGCGTGATCTTTAGCTTCTGCTGGTAGGAGTCCTCGTCGGAAATCGGGCTCTTCGCATACCGGGCCGCGTGCCTGTCCCAAAACTTGCTGTCACTATTCATCCTGCTCTCCATCTATCGGGCGGGCACCGGCGGTGCCCGCCCCTGCGTGAATGTCGTCAAACGGTTTGCTGCCGATACAGGCCACGCTCAGGCGTCGGCAGAGACTTCGGTCGCCGAAAGACCGGCAACCCACGTCCTCCAGACCCTTGTTGCACAACCAGCGCTCGGTCTGGGCCGGTGTCGTTCGGTGGGTTCGCCATTTGAGGTTCACAAATGACCCTGACAGAGACCGACGCGTGAGGCACACGACCAGGACGCCGCCGGGTTTCAGCACCCGGATCATCTCGTCGAGCGCGATGTTCGGATCGGCCAAGTGTTCCAGCACATGGGCGCTCATCACCAGGTCAAATATACCATCGCCGTAGGGCAGCTCGCGTATATCGCCAAGGCAGAGTGTTCCCCGGAGATCGCAGTCGCGAAAACGACCCTGCGCCTGCTCAAGCATACGCGGCGAGATGTCGATGGCATCCAGTCGAAAGGGGTCTGACGACACACGGGAAAGCGCGCAGGACAGCGCGCCCGTGCCGACCCCGCAATCGAGCACTCGTCGCGGCTGCCCGGGAATGGCGCGTGCGCGCAACACGTCGCGCAAAACTTTTTCGTAGGCGTCGGGAAACCCGAGCCGATCGAGAGCCCGGTGCCACCGCGGTGCGGCACGGTCATAGTCGCGGGACAGCTCGTGTTCGTTCAACGCCTGGCGCCGGAGTGAGACCTGCCAGGAGCCAAATCGGCGGACCAGTACGGGAATCGTGCCGTCCGCGTATCCGGCGGCGAACGGCGTGTCCGCGTCGCTTGAAGAATGCATGTCGTTCTCGCTTAAAGTAGCTTGTTGTCTTTTCGGACCAAGGTCGTTCGACCCCTTCGCGTCTGGCGATGAACGCGCCGAACCGTTCCATTGGCCAGATTCATAAACATTCGTAAAACAAATAGTAATTGCCTGTTTTTGTCTTTCTGATATGCATATATGCATGAATTGGCAGGCCGTTTCGTTCGACTGGAATCAGGCACGCGCCTTCCTCGCCACTGCGGAGGAAGGGTCTCTGTCCGCGGCCGCACGTGCGCTTGGTCAGACCCAGCCAACACTGAGCCGGCAGGTCGCTGCCCTGGAGAGAAATCTCGGTGTCACTCTTTTCGAGCGGGTCGGGCGTTCACTGACGCTCACCCAATCGGGCCTGGAATTGCTCGACCATGTCCGCGAGATGGGTAACGCGGCCAGCCATGTCTCACTCACCGCATCCGGCCAGTCCCAGGCGATCGAAGGCGAGGTCAGCATTTCGGCGACTGACGTGATGTCGTCTTATCTTCTGCCGCCGTTACTCGAACCACTGCGGACCTTGGCGCCGGCCATCCGGATCGAGGTGGTTTCCTCGAATGCGATCAGCGATCTGCAACGGCGCGAAGCCGATATCGCCATCCGGCATGTACGGCCCGACCAACCGGACCTGATCGCCAGGCTGATCGGGGAAACGACCGGCCATCTTTATGCATCGCGCGCCTATTTGGACCGGACTGGCCGTGCCGAAACGCCCGCCGACTTGAACGACGCCGCGTTCATCGGGATAGGGCAAACGAACCAGTTGATTGCAATCCTGAACAAAAACGGCCTGAGCCTGAGCGAATCTAATTTCGGCGTGTTCACGGCCAGCGGTGTTGTCGCCTGGGAAATGGCAAAACAGGGCCTGGGCATCTGCATGATGGCCAAGGAGGTTGCGGCGCTTACGCCAGAGATGGAATGCGTGCTGCCAGAGCTAGGTCCCTACCCGGTCCCAATTTGGCTCGTGACCCATCGCGAACTTCACACGAGCCGTCGGATACGCCTGGTGTTCGATTACTTGGCCGAGGCGTTCTCGCGCAGCTCCGGATAAACGTCGCCCAAATACGAGCCCGGATAGAAGGCCGTCTCGAACGACGGCCGCGCCCGGATGCGGGCGAACCAGTCGGTAACGGCAGGGGCATCGTCCCACATACTGGAAAGACTCAGTTCTTCCATCCTCTGATAAAGCGGCGCCACGCAGATGTCGGCAATCGTGAATTGCGCGCCGATCAGCCAGGGGCCCTCGCGGGTCAGGGCTTCTTCCATGCGCTCGACCGTGGCCCGCAGCTGCAGGATGGCGTTCTCATACTCATCGTCGCTGAACCCCGTGTGGTTCATGCGCATGAAGAAGTCGCGCCGGAGCGTGTTTGATTCCCGGAATGCCACATACTCCTCCGCGCTCATCGCCTTGAACCGGTCGAGGAAGACGTTCTGGAAGGACGGCACCCGCACGGCCATCGACGGCACCTCGTCGATGAAACGCAGCCAGGCGCGCATCTCGGCGCGTTTCTTGGGATCCTCGGGAGACAGCCTCGGCTCGTTCGGCCAGACCTCGTCCAGATACTCGCACATCACCGTGGACTCGATGATCGGCGTGCCGTCATGGACGAAGGCGGGCACCACGCCGTTCGGGTTAATCGCCATATATTCCGGCGCCAGGTTCCCGCGCGTTGAGAAATCAACCGGGCGGCTGACCCACTCGACCCCCTTCTCGGCCAGGCAGATACGAACCTTCTGGCTGCAGGTCGAATGGGCTGCGTGATAGAGTTCAAGCGTCATGGTTACAGTCCTTATTCAGCCGCTTTGACCGATACATCCGCGTCGGCAAAAGCCGGCATGATTTCCTTCGAGAAGGTGCGCAAACCCTCGATGCCCGAACCGCCGTCGGAAAACAGCATGTATTTCACGCCCGCCGCGCGGAAACGTTCGATCT